>CATIYX010000167.1 GCA_949739095.1 uncultured Clostridia bacterium
TGGAGCTACTGATGGGATTCGAACCCGCGACCTGCGCATTACGAATGCGCTGCTCTACCAACTGAGCTACAGTAGCATATGCATTTATTATACAAGATATAAAACGTCAAGTCAAGAGGAAAATGAATTTTTTATAAAAATTTTTGAAAAAAGTAAGGAAAACATTGGACAAAATATTCCATTTTTTTTGTATTTGTGATATACTATAACATGATATGTATATTTCGTTTAAAGGAGAACACCTTGATGAAAATAATCATTTCACCTGCAAAAAAAATGAAGACGGAAGAGGTTCTGGCACCAAAAGAGCTGCCGGTGTTCATAGAAAAAGCGGAACTGCTAAAGCAGTACTTAAAATCGTTGTCTTATGGCGCGCTGCAAGAACTGCTTTGTTGCAATGATTCAATTGCAACACTAAATTTTGAGCGGTATCAAAAAATGGACTTGCAACGACAGCTATCGCCTGCGATATTAGCCTATGAAGGGATCCAATACCAATATATGTCGCCGCATATTTTGGATGAACAAAGCCTTAATTATATTCAGCAAAATGTTCGTATTCTTTCAGGATTCTATGGTATTTTAAAACCGTTTGACGGCGTTGTGTCATATCGACTGGAAATGCAGGCAAAATTGAAAACACCATTTTGCAAAAACCTATATGGTTTCTGGCAAGACAGCATATATCAGGAACTGGTGCAGGAGGACAAAACGATTTTGAACCTTGCATCGGTAGAATATAGCAAAGTAGTTTCGCGATATTGTTCGGCAGATGACCGTTTTATCACTTGCACATTTGGGCAGTGGCAGGATGGAAAAGTAAAAGAAAAAGGCGTATATGTGAAAATGGCGCGGGGAGAGATGGTGCGTTTTCTGGCAGAACGAAATATCAAGAAACCGGAGGGAGCCAAAGCGTTTGATCGGCTGGGATACCGATATCAGGAATCGTTGTCGGATGCAGCGCATTATGTTTTTGTTGCAGCAGGGAAGGGGACAAAATGATGATAGCGGATTTACACATTCATTCTAAATATTCCAGAGCAACCAGCAAAACCTGCGTGCCGGAACACTTGGATTTGTGGGCGCGAAAAAAAGGGATTGAATTGCTGGGGACAGGAGATTTCACCCATCCGGCATGGCGGGAAGAACTGCGGGAAAAGTTGAAGCCGGCGGAAGATGGTCTATATATTCTGAGGGAGACGGAGCGGATACAGGCGGAGACAGTGGGAGGAAGAACACCGCGGTTTGTTGTATCGGGAGAAATCAGCTCTATCTATAAGAAAAACGAAAAAGTGCGTAAGGTACATAATGTGATTCTGCTTCCTGGTCTGGAGGAAGCGGAATCGCTTGCAAAGAAGCTAGAGGCAGTAGGAAACATTCATTCTGACGGACGCCCTATTTTGGGATTAGATTGTCATGATTTACTGGAAATGACGCTGGAAACCTGCCCGGAAGCAGTGTTCATTCCGGCACACATTTGGACACCGCATTTTTCGTTATTTGGTGCATTTTCAGGTTTTGACACAATAGAGGAATGTTTTGAGGATTTGACGCCACATATTCATGCTCTGGAAACAGGTCTGTCGTCAGACCCTGCAATGAATTGGCAGTTGTCGGCGCTGGATAGGTATACACTGGTGTCCAATTCTGATGCGCATTCTCCGGCAAAACTGGGACGTGAAACCAATCTGTTGGATATTCCATTCAGTTATCACGATTTAGCACGCGCCTTGACGGAAGGAAAAAACGCAGGTTTTCGTGGAACCATTGAATTTTTTCCGGAGGAAGGAAAATATCACTATGATGGGCACCGAAATTGTCATTTGTGCCTGAAACCTGCCGAAACAGTGAAATTTGGTGGCAGATGTCCTGTCTGTGGCAAAAAAATTACCATTGGTGTGCAGCACCGCGTAGAGGAATTGGCGGATAGGGAAATGGGATTTCGACCGGAGGGGGCATTGCCATTTGAAAGTCTGGCGCCGCTACCAGAAGTAATTGCAGCATCCACTGGTCTTTCAGCGGCAAGCAAAAAAGTAGACCAGCAATATGAAGCGTTGCTGCAGCAAATAGGACCGGAATTTGTAATATTGCGCGAAGCACCGCTAGAGGAAATCCGACATTATGCGGGGCCTTGTGTGGCAGAGGGGATTCGGCGGCTGCGCGCAGGAGAAGTGGAACGCATTCCGGGATATGATGGAGAATATGGCGTGATTAAACTACTCGATGAAGCGGAAATTCGAGCCATGAATGGGCAAACCACATTTTTAAGTCCTGAGGATTTTGCAGCGCCGCAAAAAGAAGAGGAGAACATACCTACGCGGCTGCAGGAAGCGGAAACAGAAGTGGAGGAGACGGTAGCAGAAACACGGGCGCAGGATTTGCTGGAGGGGCTGAATCCAGAACAATTGAAGGCAGTGATGACGCCGGAACGTGTGACGGCAGTAATTGCTGGACCGGGCACAGGAAAAACGAAAACACTGGTGTCAAGAATTGCATATTTGGTACAGCGGCGCGGTGTGAAACCGGCGGAGATTACGGCAGTGACGTTCACTAACAAAGCAGCGGCAGAAATGCGTTTACGGCTGGAAAAACAGCTTGGGAAACGTGCTGTACGTGCAATGACAATTGGTACTTTCCACGCCATTTGTTTAGAATTGCTGCAGGAACTGGGGGAAGTGCGGACGCTGATAGGCGGGGAAGAAGCGGCAGAGCTGGCAGAACAGGTAATTCAGACATATGAAATGAAGATGAAGCCAAAACGTTTTCTGCAAGAAATCTCTAATTGGAAGAATGGTTTGGAAGTTTCAGAAGCAATGACAGAAAAAGGCTGTGCGACCTATCAGAATCTGTTGCGGGAGATGAGCGTGATGGATTTGGATGATGTGTTGCTGGATACGATAGCACTGTGGGAACAACAAAGCATCTCCAAAAAGCAGGAAAAACGGTTTCAATATCTATTGGTGGACGAATTTCAGGATATCAATACGGTGCAGCACCAATTGATTCAGGTGTGGGCAGAAAAGAGTAAAGGACTGTTTGTTATCGGAGATCCGGACCAGTCCATATATGGGTTCAGAGGAGCAGATGCGGCATGTTTTAGACATTTGGAAGAGGCATATCCCAAGCTGCAAAAAATTTATTTGACACAAAATTATCGCTGTACACCGGAGATTTTAGAATGTGCGCTTGCTGTGATGGAAGCGGACGGCAATGGTAAACGGTGTTTGCAAGCAAACAGTGGAAACGGGGAGAAAACGCAGCTTTTAACAGCGGAAAGCGCTTTGTCAGAAGGAATTTTTGTCGCAAAGAAAATGAACCAGATGGTGGGCGGTATTGATATGCTGGACGCTTATGGTTTTGCGCGTCCGACAGAGGAAAAGAAAACCAGAAGTTTTTCGGAAATTGCCGTGCTATATCGAACACATCGGCAGTGCAAGGTGTTGGAAAAATGCCTGGCACAGGAGGGAATCCCGTATGTGGTTGTGGGACAGGATGAGATGCTGGCAGACTCTGTTATTCGCGGGATAGTGGCGTTTTTTCGGTTTCTGTTATCGCCGGAAGATTCCTTTTCTTTTCGGACAAGCTTGAAATTACTGACCGGTGCCGATGAGACATTTGCTGTGGAGGTGCAAGAGAATTTACATAATGAGATTGGGACATTACAGGAGCGGCTGGAGAAATATCAAATCGGCAAAAATGCGAACGCATATTTCCAATGTATGGCGGAATGTATGCCTAAAATAGCAAAGGAAAAACCTGTAAAACTGCTGGAGCGCGTCATTGCCGCATTTGGACTGGAGGAAGAGGAACTTGTGAGCCGCCTTTGCAACATGGCAGTTTTATACGATAGTATGGATAGTTTTTTGAAAGCGTTGGTGCTGGGAAAAGAAAGCGATATTGTACGAAATTCCGGTCGGCATTATACGTCTGACGCCGTTACACTAATGACGCTGCATGGCTGCAAGGGCCTAGAATTTCCAGTCGTATTTTTGTGCGGCGTGAATGAAGGGACGCTGCCGCTGGAGGTAAAGCACGATATGACAGACAAAGAAGAAGAAAGGCGGCTGTTTTATGTCGGCATAACACGGGCGCAGGAAGAATTGTTTTTGTTGTCCTCGGCAAAGCCGTCTCCTTTTTTGAAAGATATTCCAGAGGGAATACTGTACCATGCACAGGCACGTCCACCCAAGCGGCAGGAGGCGCAGCAAACGAGCATGTTTGATTAAAAAAGCCAAAAAAGGGTGAAGGAGTTCCTTCACCCTTTTAGGTTATGTAGACAACTGTCTGCTAAGTGGGTGGAGAACAGGATTTAAACTCTGAGCGAAAAGATTGACATAGGGATAAACTGTATATGTTTTTCTGTATTACCTATGTTTTTAATATTATTCGTTAAAAAAACATAATTGCTCATATATGAACCTCCCAAATAGCTTCAAAATTATTTAAAGTCGAAAGAAAATACGGTTGTAGTATCGGTATTGCCCCAATTTGATTTTGGTATAAAGGAAATGCTATATATAGATTCGTTTATATCAATGCTATATGACCTGGTTAGATTACAAGTCTGATTTAGTATTGTTTTTGTACCAGCTGGTGTGGTAATGCTTACATTAAATTCTCTGCATAGTGTTTTTGGCACGCAGCATTGAGGGCTATCTATACGAACATTACCGCGCATGGAGCATATACGGTCAGGGTAATCACCAGGAAGAGTTTCTCGGTTTAAGTCGCTGTCAAAAGTCAGATGAAGTGAATGAACCATTTCGGGTTTGTCAAATTTATATTCAAGCGTAGTCCCGTTTTTGACCGCTACACCACATTCTATATCTTGATATAGACTATTGGGGCGGTCTATGCCGTTTTTCAAAGTATCATTTCCATTGACAATTGGTGTTTTGCTGCATAAATCACTTGTCTCACGAATGATATGGGGCAAGAAACAGTCATTTTCAGTAAGTGTTTGTTGCAGTTCATGAAGTTTGCTTTTATACACACCATGAGGGGAAAGATTATATTTTGAAGCAATGGCTGCTGCTGTTCCGACGGACTGACCTATTAGGGCACAGGTGGCCATCACTCTTGTACTGCTTAATGCCATATGTGTCACACTGATATTGCGTCCGGCAAAAAACAAATTTGCAATGTTTTTGGAATACATGCAGCGGTAGGGAACGCAGTAAGGGGACGGAGTTGCTTCAACTGTATTCACTTCGCCTTTATTATAAAATCCGTCAGGAGAATGAACATCAAGCGGCCAGCCGCCGTAAGCAACAGTATCTTCAAAGATTTTATTTTCAGTAATATCTCGTTGCGTTATGATGTATTCGCCTACCATACGGCGTGATTCACGTTTACCGGGCAGGAATCCAAGAAAATCTAAATCCCAATTTTGAGCATCACAAGCACCGGAGTTCTTGACATAATTCCATGTGCCAGTAGCAAGAGATATAAGGTCTTTGGTGATATGCTCGGTGTCATGTATGGTATCTCTGTCACCACCAAGCTCAAGATACCAAAAGTTTTCATAAGAACTGTTAAGGTCAGGCTTATGATATTTGAAATGTTCATCATTAAGAGGTGTACTCCATTTTGGCGGAATATATGTTACAGGCTGCTCTGTTTCACGCCCCTGTATTAAACAGCTCATTCCCATAACGTAATTGTCAGTTTTTTTTACAGGAGTATCTTCCCTAAATTCATCGGAGCTTTCTCTTCCTAAACGGTATTCAGCACCTGTGAGAGGAGCTAAAATACTGTCTCCCGAACAATCGGCATAGTTTGTACTTTGTACATCAAAAAAAGTTTGAGTGGTCATTTGGTATCCTGTGATACTTGTTATTTTCCTTGTTCTGCTATCGTCGAAATTTCCATCTTCATAAGAAGCGTCCATGCAAGTGCAATTCAGTAAAAGTGTTATGTTTTTTTCTCTTATTACAAAATCATATAGGACCGTATCCCAAATATAATAGTTTTTTGTGGGATTTCTGTAACAATTTTCAAGGAAAATTTCTTCCAGAATACCTGTTTCCATATTATTTTTACCATCTGCCCCACGAATCCACATTCTTATTTCAGACGAGGCATTTCCACCCAATACTGGACGTTCATGCATTAGAACGACAGATGTACCTTGCCGCGCAGCAGCGATAGCTGCACATATTCCCGCCATTCCGCCGCCGATAACACATAAATCGGCTGTGAGTTTTTGTTTATTAAGCATATTGGTATCCTCCTAATTGACATTATGATTGTTATATGCTAATATAAATTTAACAAAAAAAATATTAAATTTCTTGCAATTTAGTGCTGCAAAATATAAAAAAAATGCAAAAGTGATGTTTTGAAGAAAGGAATGGTTATACAGATGAAAAATTGTATAACAGATTATTCCGCTAAGAAGATAATGGATTATATTGAATATTTAGAGGATAAACATAATATCAGCATATCGATACATTTTGCATCTAAATATTTTTTTATACCTTCTGAAGGAATACTGCCAGGATTCCAAAAATACTATGGACATATTAATGCATATTGTCTATATGTAAAAAACGTATTGCATATGCAGCGTAAATGTTGGCGTTGTCAATCCTTTGCGATAAGAAAATGTAATCATGCCCAAAGCTATGAAGGAACTTGCCACGCGGGAGTACGTGAATATATACGCAGATTTAAGCGTGGGGATGAAGTTGCCGGATTTGTAAGTGTAAGCGGATATAGAGATAAAAAGATAAACTATGGACAAAATAAATGGTATGATGACAATATGAACGAAGAGCCCGTGCCGTATGAGCTTCTTGAAACAGTTATTCCGCCATTATGTGCAATGATGTCAGAGCTTTTGCTGACGGTCAAAGATGTACACCGAGTAGATAGCGTATATTCAAAAATGCTTGCATATATTAACGAGCATCATGCTGCAGTAACGCTTGATTTGCTAAGTAAAAAGTTTAATTACAGTAAATCGTATATCAGTCATATGTTTAGACATGAAAGCGGATATACTCTGAAAGAATACTGTAATTTACTAAAAATCGAAAATGCAAAGGTTCTTTTGGAAGAAAGTGATACAAGCATTACCAATATTTCTTTATCTGTTGGCTATAATAATTTTAGTTATTTTATCAATACATTTAAAAGAATTACCGGTGAAACGCCGCTTGCATGGAGAAAACGGATAAGGAAAGAGATAGAAAAGTGAATATTTTATGACATACAAAAATAGGATGTGTGGTAATTTAGATAGGATTTAAGCAAGGATGCTTCATAAATAGGAATCTGCTGCACAATAAAGAGCATGAAAAGCGGCGTCTCTGTTCCTGCGTGTAGGGAGTGAGAGACGCCGTTTATATAAGTGATTATTTTTTTCGGTTCCGATGGTGTCCTGTAGAACTTCTCAAAAGTTTGATATAAAGGCAAATGAATGTTTAAATTGAGTCTTGTTTATTCTGTGTCAGATTTATTTTTATATTTTATAACTACTTCGACATGCGTCCCGTTTCCGTTGGTATCAATAAATTTTATTTTACTTTCTTCACCATACTCAAAGCGCAGTCGTTCAGAAATGTTGGAAAGCCCGTAGCTAATTTTATTATCCAAAGAGTGAATAGACGGTGCAAAAGGGTTGGAGGCAATGCCGCATCCATTATCAATCACCTCAAAGATAAGCGTATTTTCATCACGCAGATATCCATTGATAATGATTTTTCCTTTATAATTGATATCCTTAAAACCATGTTTGACAGAGTTCTCTACAATGGGCTGAAGGATAATTTTGAGTATTTTGATATCAAGAATATCTTCTGCAATGTGAAACTCTACATCAAACAAATTCTCAAAACGCATTTTTTCTAAGATTAGGTAATTTTCTGCATGTTTTATTTCTTCTCTGACTGTTATAAAATTATTGCCGTGACTTAGACTGATGCGCAGAAAGGAAGACAAAGCAAGAACAATCTGTTTGATTTCCTCTTGATTACAACTATGTGCTTTCCAGAAAATGATATCAAGTACGTTATATACAAAATGATGCTTAATCTGTGCTTGCAGAGTACAGAGTTCGGCAACGTGCTTTCTTTCTTGCTCCTGCTGGTTTTTAGTGATAAGTTCCTGGATTCTTGTGACCATATTATTAAAGCAGTATTCAAGTGAAGCGATTTCACTGTGGTGATTTTTGGGAATGTATTCCTCGGGCTTATCCGCAAAGGCAATCATGTCGGCATTTAATTTGTTAATAACTGCAAGGCATTTCTTTGAAACAATCTTGCTTACAAGGAATATAACGACAAAAGCAACTAGGAGTAGTATCAGATTGATTTTGTTCAGCAGTTTGATAATCTCAAACATATTTTCATAGGAGGTTTCGACCACCATGTTTATTTTTCCGCCCAAAATGTCGGGGAGGTTAATTTGTTGTATAGAATGTTTGGAAAGCTGACGGTTACCTTCGGAAGAATCGGGAATCATAAGCCACAAATTTTTTCCCAGCGCTGTCTTATCGGTGTGAGAGATAATGCAGTCACCTGCTATAATGAAGATATTGCTGCTCTCTGTTTTCAGACCGTCATATAGAGGAGCTAGGTAATCTACATTTGTATAGAAAAGGATATAGCCCAAATCTTTGCTGCTGTAATAGTCAAATACTCTTCTACCCATGACAATGTAGGTGGTGCCGTCTTCTGTCAAAATGTCCTCCATAATACTACAATTCGTATTGGTAAACTGACCAATAAACTCTTGACTGATCTGTTTGTAGAAATCAGGCGTTTTTCCGTCAATGCTGTATGTATGTACGCCATCAGAGGTGATAAGTTCTGCGCAGGAGATGAGTTGCTCGTTTGAGAAGGTATACTGCATAATATCTTCAATGTTTTTCTTTTTTTCAATGTCGTTTACGATATTTGGGTAGAGCATTAATTGCAAATAGCAGGTGTTGATGTTGTCCTCAAATTCTGCAAAGTTATAGCTGACATGGGAGGTTAGAGTGGATACATAGCTGTTTAAATATTTACCTACGATAATGTTGTAAGTAAATGTTTGCATGCACCAGTACCATAGCAAAACG
The DNA here is from genome assembly GCA_949739095.1 of uncultured Clostridia bacterium. Lineage (GTDB taxonomy): Bacteria > Bacillota > Clostridia > RUG12999 > RUG12999 > JAAWTG01. The sequence goes on from CATIYX010000167.1 coordinate 9,068, forward strand.
GGTACAAGGGTAAATACCAGCATGAATGCTAACAGAATACGGTGCAGCGGGAATACACTGCAAATATATTTGAACAGAGACATTATTTATATCCACCTCTCTCTTTTGAAGTAAAGCGATTTGGGGACTTTCCTGTACACTTTTTAAATATTTTATAGAAATAGTTGTCGTTAGGATAACCGACCATGGCACAGACTTCACTAACATTATATTCGCCGCTTTCAAGCAGTTTTTTTGCAATATTGATTCTATAGTTTGTTAGATATTCATGATATGTCATGCCAACTTCTTTTTTAAATAGACGCGCGAAGTGTTCTCTGCTCATGTACATGCGGCTTGCAATTTGGGAAGCAGGAAGAGATTCAGTATAGTTTGCCATAATATAGATAAGTGCATCTTGAATAGGTTTTGAGTATTTCTGAGGCAGAAAAATTTCAGGATGGTCCATCAGTGTAACAGTAAATTCCGTAATCCATTCCTTAATATCAATCACATGCTGCAGCTGTGCAAGTTCCGTTGCGGGAGAGAGTGTGCGTCCGAATATTTCTTTAATGATGATAGGGTTAAATGAGTTTTCTCGGACCATGAAAATAGACAGCTCCAGAATATTGTTTCGTACATCATCAATATTTGGGTGGGTACACTCAGATATTCTAAAAAAGAATGCATTGATGATGGAAAGCGCTGCTTTTTTATCAAAATTTTTCAATGCAAGGCAAAAATGTTCAATTTCAGATTTTGATAAAGGCAGAAACGTGTTTGCGTTCGATTTATTAATATCCGCGTAGTCAATAATACAGTTGCCACCGAAGGCAGAGTGATGCTGAAGCGCTTTTGAAGCTTGTTCAAACGCCTTTGAAACAGCGGTAATACTCCGAAAAAACAATGAGATACCAATCGTCAAAGTTTGTCCAGTGGTATGGGAAAAATCATCTACAATTAATTTCAGAAGGTTTAATATTCCATCAAATTTGTTTGTTGCATTTTCAAATATCAAAAGAGGTATGTTTTTGGAAGATAGCATATTAATCAGCATAAAATTCTTTGCAGACAACGTCAGCTGATTCAACATATTAATCAGTGTAATTTGCAATTTTTTCTGTAGTGAAATGTCTAAGGTATCTATATGAATCAACGCTATCATATAATTTTCATTCGGGAGGGAAATTTGATATTCCGTAAGAATTCCAGCTACTGTCTCTTCGGTAAGATTGCTTTCGTTGAGCAGCCTATGCAGAAGCATAGAGTTATTGTAATTGATATATGCTTTACGCATATGCAAATTAGATGTGTTATTTTGCAGCTTCACTTTTGCTTTGCCCAGTGCTTCATACAAAGTGTTTTGGTCTAAAGGTTTTAGTAAAATACTCAGTACATTATTTTCTACTGCAGATTGTGCAACATGAAAGTCTTCATAGCCGGTCAGAATAATAATCTCAGTTTTGAGATCGGACAAACGAATATTGTTGATAAGAGTAAGTCCGTCGCCACTGTTCATACATATATCAGTGATAAGAAGGTCGGGCTCTAGGCTGCGGCATAAATCCCATGCTTCATTACCATCTTTGCAGCAGCTTGCAATATGAAATCCACAGCTTTCCCAATCTATAAAATTGACCAAACCGTCAAGCACAATCTTTTCATCATCGACAAGAATTACATTATACATTAGACGAACTTCCTTTCAGCATTATTTAAAGACATTTTTGTTAATTTTGATATATGTTTTTTCGAGTGGATGAATAATGTAACTGACAATCTTTCTTGAGAAAATGAAACCCAGTATACCCGAAATAATACAAAGTAGGATAAAGACACTTGTCAAAAAATGCGTGAAAATTGCTTTATCACTTGCATTGAAATTCGTCACAACATCAAAATTATAATTAGTGTTATGAATCTTGATAGTTTTTATGTTTCTTTTTTTTGTGATACTTCGGTTATTAGTAGATGAGACAACTTCAGATTTTGTTTCATCGTTTTCAGTAACCGTAAGATGTGTATTGTCAAACACGATATAAATGGAAGGATTCTTGGTAAAATAAGTTTCTGTACAAATTTTCTGACTAAATTCTGAGGTTTTGATTGCGCTAATGACATGAAAAAGAGGGGCGCCATTGGAATCATGAATTGTTTTTCCGTACAAAAAGAAGCTGGAACAGTTGTTTGTAAAAAGACAGAGAGTGGGGTCGTAATAAATGTAAGCCGGTTGTGTAGAGATTGCTTCAAGTATCCCTGTGCTTTTTACTGCGTCTATATCAAGATAGTTGTTTTGCGTGATGAACTCACCGTTATTCAAAACGATTGCGATGTCATAAATCGCCTGATTGTATCTGTATTTCATAATATTTCCCAATACATTAGACAATTGTGAATTCATGGTTGTCCGATCATTATTTTCCGCGATGTATACGTCAAAAAATTTCGCAAAGGTAGTGATATCTTTGTCAACTTGTTTTAGATAGTTGTTAATATTTTGGGAATAAATTTTTGCGAGTGAGGTCGCTTTGGCAGTATAATCCTTGTACATAATTTGATTATAAAAAGAATAATAAACAGTCATAAGAACAGATATTGTCAGAAAAATCGTAAGTGATAGTTGCAGTGTTGCATGGCGCTTTAATTTTGACAGCATTTCTAGCCACTCCTTCTGTAGTACAGTCTGCATTTTATATTGTTTATTATAGCGCGGTAATAATTGTATTGTCAAGTAAATTACAGTGTCTAAGTCCAGTATTTCAGAAAGAAGTCACATTATGGACAGGAAATATCACATTTGTTACATTGTTTTATATTTCTAATTAAGATATAATTATAATTGTACAAAATACACAAAGATACATAGTTGGAAGGAGAATTATTATGAAAAAACTGTTAGCTGTGGCACTCGGGCTTATTCTAATGTTTTCAGCAGTAGGGTGTTCTACTTCAAAAGAGAATACAGACTCTTCGGGGAAGACGCAAATTTCTATAGGAATGTGGCCAAGAGAAAAGGATGCCGAGAAATATGAGCAATACCAAGACTTGAAAGCACGTTTTGAAGATGCGAACCCTGACGTTGAGATTATTCCAGACAACTGGTCTTTTAGCTTGGAAACGTTCCTTGCAAAGGCTGCAAGCGGAAACCTCCCCACACTTTATGAGGTTTATTTTACGGAAGGGCAGCGTGTCATCAATGCAGGATATTGCGCCAACCTTTCGGATGCGGTGAAAAAGTATGGTTATGAGGCAAAAATTAAGGATTCTATTAAAGACCTTATCATGAAGGATGGAAATTATTATATGGTTCCTCAATCCTCCTATAATATGGGACTATATATCAATAAACCGCTTTTTACACAGGCGGGACTCGTCAATGAAGACGGTAGTGTGAAGGTACCGCAGACTTATGAGGAACTTGCAGAGTTTGCAGGCATCATTAAAGAGAAAACAGGTCAGCCGGGTATTTGTATTTGCACGGCGAACAATACAGGAGGATGGAACTTCCTCAATATTGCATGGGCTTACGGAACAGAATTTATGAAGCAAGATGAGAGCGGTAAATGGACAGCAACATTTGATTCGCCGGAATGTGTGGCGGCGCTCCAGTGGATTAAAGATTTAAAATGGAAATACAATGCAATTCCTGAAACCTCATTTGCGACAGGAACAGAACAGCAAAAGTACTTTGGTGCAGAACAGGCAGGTATGTTTATCGGCACACCACCACAGGATGAGCTTATCAGTATTTATAATATGAACGCCGAGGATATCTGTATTGCTTCACTTCCGGCGGGTCCTGCCGGACGGTATTCACAGGTGGGGGGTGTACTGGCGGTAGTCAAGGAAGGCAGCACACCTGAGCAGATAGACGCAGTGTTCAGATGGCTTGAGTTTACGAATAACAGTTATACGTTGAGTGAAGATGCAAAGCAGACAATGGAAAAATCCTATCAGATAAGAGCGAATAAAGGGCTACCGATAGGATTTTATCAGTATTCACCATGGGCAGACAGTGCGGAGAAAACCGCGTTCGAGAAAGAAATTGTCGACAAATATGCGAATATTCCGGCAGCAAATGTGAAAGAATTTAATAATCCGCCTGAAGATTTACAGCTAAAACCGGAAGAACCGGTAAACTGTCAGGAACTGTATGCGGCATTGGATGCCTGCATTCAGGAAGTCATTACTAATAACTCCGCAGACCCGGCGGCGCTGCTGAAACAGGCGTCAGCGGATTTCCAGAGAGATTATCTGGACAGTGCAGAGTAAAATAGGGACTAACATTTCAGCGGCGGAATGCCCGCCGCTGAAAAATATAAATAATTGGAGAAATGTGTCGTGCTAAAAAAACACAGATTAGGAAAATTTAAAAATGATTTTTCAGCATACATACTAATGTTTCCGGCAATTTTTCTAATATTTCTGTTGATTTGGAGACCGGTTTATCAGGGATTTATTTTATCGTTTTTTAAACTGCAAGGGTATGAACCTGTTGAATTTGTCGGTTTGCAAAACTATAAAGATATTATTTCGGAAACATTGTTTAAAACAACAGTTTTAAATACATTTAAATATGTTGGATTATCGCTGTTGGTCGGCTTTATTCCGCCGATATTTATAGCAGTTATGTTAAATGAAGTACGTTGGTGTAAGGGGTTTATCAAGTTTGCAATCTATTTTCCAGCTATTTCGCCGGTCATTGTGACATCTTTGTTGTGGACGTTTATTTACGATCCCAGTGCGGGCGGACTTCTAAATATGATTTTATTGAAAATGGGGCTTCCGGCGCAGCAATGGCTGAATGATGCAAATAATGCGATTTTGTATATTATTATTTCAATGACATGGTCGGGATTTGGATCGGCAACCATTTTGTATTTATCCAGTATAAAGGGTATTGGTACAGACATGTACGAAGCAGCTTACATTGACGGTGCAGGGCTTTGGGCAAGAGTGTGGCATATTACCATTCCGCAAGTTTGGAGAATTGTCCTATTAATGCTGGTGAATAATATCATCGGTGTTTTTCAGGTCTTTGCACAGCCGCTTGCCATGACGGGCGGAGGACCTAACAATGCAACAGTTTCCTTGTCACTTTTGGCATACCGGTATGCCTTTGTATATCTAAAGAACGAAAAGGCGCTGGCTATTGGTATGATAACATTTGTCATGCTTGTAGTATTGACATTGTTCTACTTTTTCTTAGAAAAGAGGGTGACATATGAAGACTAAATTAAGCGATCCTACAGGGATGATATGTCAGCTGGAATTCAAAACGATGAAAGTGAAAATCATTCATGGGATATTTTTTGCGGTGATGATGCTATTGTGTATGATTTGCTTGTTGCCGGTTATTTGGATGTTTTTGTCTGCATTTAAAGATACAAAAGAATTTTTGAAGATACCGCCGAGTTTCTTGCCGGAAAAGATTGATTTTTCAAAAGTAGTGGATACATGGACGCAAAACAGTATTGGGAGAACATTTTTGAATACAACGTTTATGGCGGCGGGCGACATTCTGTTTACCATAGTGTCCAACGGTCTTGCAGGATATGTAATATCAAGATTGAAGCCGCGCGGATCCAAGCTGTTATTTATGCTGATTATGTGGACGATGATGCTGCCGAATAATGTTAGTCAGGTGCCGTTGTTTATGACATTTACAGACTTTCCGGTAACCGGTTGGAATTTGTCCAATACATATTTGCCTATGTGGATGCTTGCCGGCGCTAATTGCTATTATCTGCTGCTGTTTAAGAGCTTTTTCGATTCAATTTCCATATCATTTTTTGAATCGGCAAAAATAGACGGTGCCACAAATTTCAAGATGTTTACAAGAATTGTGCTGCCACTTAGCATACCAATCATAGCGGTTATTTCTATCTTTCAATTCAATAGTGCGTGGGGGAATTATTTCTGGCCTATGCTTCTGATAAATAACCATATGCAGGTAATCGGACAAAGAATTTTGACGATGAAAGGACAAATGGTGATTGACAGATATGTAATGGTTATGGCGTTTGTTATTATTCCGCCGTCAGTCATTTACATCATTTTCCAAAGACACATTATTGGAGGGTTGACACTCGGAGGAGTCAAAGGATAGGAGGTGTGGTATAGCCATATGAAAAAAATAATCAGTATGATAATAACGCTTTTAATGATTTTTTCTACAGTTTCTGCATTTGCCGCTGAGATAGATGAGTCGGCGAATGAGGCGCACGCAAGTTTTACATCTGCTTCTGCTGTAAAATTTAATATGAATGCAGTGATGAGCGATAATGCTGCCCCAAGGGTGGTGGAACGCGAGGGGAGATATGGCTGGGCACTGGGTGCAGACGAGGCAACGGCGTCCATTTGCATTGACTTGGATAACAGCTTTGCACATAATGTTTCCGACGGAGGCATTTTTGAAATTGAAGTTGATTACTACGATGCAGATTTAGGAGTATTCTCCTTGGTTTATTCCGCACAGGACCGTCCGAACCGCTGGGCAGGCATGCAGATGACCGAAGGGTTTGGGGCAAAGGGAGCGCGGAATACCACGGTGAAGGCGTGGAGAACAAAGACATTTTATCTGTATGACGCCAAGTTTAACGGCGATTTAGACGGATACGATTTCAAAGTTTCTTCTAATATATTAAATTCTAACCATGATATTACCCCTAATACAGATACGGGCTTTGGAACAAAATATAGCTCGTTTTATCCGAACAGATACGGACGTGTTTCCACAGTTGACGATATTGTGATAGGCGCGGTGCGAGTGAAAAAATTGAATGAGAAAAATCCTTTTGCGCTGAAAGTCACTACGGAAAAACACGGTAACATCTTTTTTGACGATGAAGAAATGAAGCTGAATGCGGAACTTATCAATCGTTTTAACGAGACATACGAGCTTGACGCAACATATTCTTTTATTGATGAGTATAACAACGAAAAAGTTGTTTATTCTGAAAAAATAAGCATTGCGCCGCTGGAAACCAAAAATGTTCCCATTGTCTTAAAAGATATTCCATATGGGTGCTTAAAACTGAAAAGTACATATACAGCCGAAGGCATCAAGTGCGAAAAGATAACGGAATTTTCGCATTGCCGAGAGGCAAAGATTGCCAATTCACGTGCAGCAACGAATGTTCATCTGGAGGGCAGTGACAGCTATAGAAATGACTATGAAGCAATACTTGAACTTGCGAAAAAGGCAGGATACAGCAGTTTGAGAGATTCTGTCCGCTGGTTTGATAATGAGAAAACGAAGGGCGTTTATACGCTGCGTGCGACAACGGCAAAAGAAATTGAGATGGCGAAAGAATATGGAATGGATTTGCTGCCCGTACACAATTCTACGAATGAGCCTGTTTACGGCGAAGCATCAAAACCGCTGAAAACGCCGGAAATGCTGCAGGCTTATCAGGACTACTGTACTTGGCTTACCAAACAATTACAAGGCGCTTCCGTTGCAGTGGAAGCACATAACGAATGGAATTTGCACATTCCTACCGGAACGGGCGAAGAATATACCATGATGATGAAAACGCTCTATGAGGGAACCAAAAAGGCAAACCCTGAAATGAAAGTGGTGGGGATTGATACCGGCGGGTTGGATTTGGGGCTGATGAGACGATATTTTGAAGCGGGCGCGCTGGAATATATGGATGCAGTCAGCTACCATCCCTACGATTGGGCAAGAAGTTTTGAGGACGGCAACCAAATGCGTGGCGCGAAAGCGGTGCGCGACCTGATGACAGAATATGGTCACGGAGATAAAGAAATCTGGGTTACGGAAACAGGATGGCACGAAGGACTAAACAACAGAGTTACCCCTGAGGACAAGGCATATTATTTGTCAAGAGCACTTTTGCAGAATGCGGCACTGAAAACATTTGATAGAATCTATTTTTATGAATTTGTTGACGGCGGTATGGAACCTTCCTACGGGGAATCTTCTTATGGCACATTAAATTCTGTTTATTGCGATGTTCCTTACGGTGCACAAAAAGCGTATATTGCAGCGGCGAATACGAACTGGCTTTTGGGCGGAACCGAATTTGACAGAGCGATAGATGGCGAACCGAATTTGGATGCGGGCACATATGTTTATAGATTTAAACGCAGCAACACAGATGGCAGAGGAAAACAGATGGTTGCCTTGTGGACCACTCGGGATGCGGCGGAATATGGACTGGATTTAGGTGTGGACAAGGCAACAATGATTGATATGTTTGGAAATGAACGCACACTTTATGCACTAGATGGAAAATTCAGTTTTTGCCTGACAGACCGTCCGGTGTATCTCATCGGTGACTTCACGGAATTTAAGGAATGTGAGCCGGTCATTAAAATGGACAGACTATCGGCGAACGCTACGGCGGATGATGCGGTTAGTGTAGAATTTACTGCGGTAGGTGCTAAGAATATGACGATAACGCCTGTTAATCCTCTTGATTTTCCGGTAGTGGAAAATATAGGATTTTCAGATGGTAAAGCACTCTATACCGTAAAGACGCCTGACGCGCCGTTTTTTAACAAATCTATTTTATTTGAAATAAGCGATAGTGAAAAACTTTATTACACAGGAAAAGTGAAGGTTCATAACACAGATATACTGACAATTACAGAGCGGCATGAAATTAGTGATGGAAAAAATGTGAACAGATGGAAGATGACGCTTGACGTCACCAACAACAAAAATATCGATACGGTAAATGCAAATATTACGATTAATAAACCGGATATTCTTGCAAAATATCAGTCATCAATAGCTATTTCTGAACTAAAACCGGGAGAGACGAGAAGTTATGTGATGTTTCTGCCCGAAATCGTATCAAAGGAAATGCGCGAATTTGATATTGATGTTAAAATAGCGGGACGTGATGCGTATAAGTTGTCGCATACGATGTTTTTTACAAGCGTTCCTTATGCACATACCAAGCCGCAGATTGACGGCGTTGTTTCGCCGGATGAGTATAGCAATAACTCTTGGTTTGATATTAAGGCAGGAGTAAATAAGGAAAATTATCAGCCGCTCACAGAGACAGTCCAGCATATGGGCGATAATGATTTAAGCGGCAAGGCAACCATTAAGTATGATGAAGAGAACTTATATTTCTTTATTGAAGTGACGGATGATGTGTTTGTCAATAACAATGTCGGGGAAAGTATATGGAATGGAGACAGTATCCAGATAGGAATTGCGGATGAGGGGGGTGGCGCTAGCAGTGCATATTGCGAGCTTACAGTTGCATTGACGCGCGAAGGACCTCAAATGTACAGGCATTTGGCAAACAATTCAAATAATCCGGTAGGGCTTGTGGAAAACTGTGAAATGCAGATTGTCAGAGATGAACACAAAACTTATTATGAACTCGCGATTCCGTGGAGTGAGGTTCTCACGAATCCGGAAAATGTAGGGCCGGGATATCAGCCGAGATTTGCTTTCCTAATCAATGATGATGATGGTTCAGGAAGAAACTCTTATATGGAATATTCACAGGTGCTCGGAGCAATTGGAACACATAAGAATGTTGCATATTTTTCTGATATGTATCTTGCTGAAAAATAGGAGGTTAATTTATGTTTAAAATCAAAAGAGCAGCAGTCATATTGGTAGCCATTTTATGCTTTGGCACAACGGTTTCGGCGCAAATCAGCGTAGAAAACTGCAACGCCGTATTTTCAGAAAGTAAGGTTACTATAACCGGGAAAACAGATGCTGTGGGTGAGGATATACTAATAACAGTTTATCTGAAAGAGTCCGATAAAGAGAATTTTGCCGAAAACCTTGGATGGCAGAATATCCTGACAGCAGATGAAAACGGCGCATATGCGGAAACCTTTAAAATGAACAGAGCAGGGATTTATACAGTAACTGTCGCGACCGCAGATGAATCTGCAAGTGTTGATTTCTCGTATACCAATAGAGACAGTGCGGTGGCAGCGATAGAGGCTATTAATGCGGCAACAAATGTTGCAAGCATTTTAGCCCAAAATAAAGTGGCGCTTGCTTTGGGCTTTGCGGAGATTGATGCAGAACTAAACTACAGCCATATTGCAAATTGTGTTAAAAATGTGCTACCGCTCAGCACAACTGATATTAATGCGACGTTAAAACAACTCCAGCAGTTTTCGTTGTTTGGATATATTGGTAGCAGTCAAATAGACAATGTATTTGATTATGAGGATATCCTTGGTATCTATCAAATAGAGAATAACAATATTTTTAAAGAAGAATTTTTCACCGAAGAGCACAAGCTTGCTGCAACAAGCAGAATCAGCGGAAAAACCATCAGCGATTATAATGACTTTTCCACAAAAATCAAAGAAGCAATGATTTTGTCGGTTGTACAAAATCCAAATGGATTTGGTAATGTGAAAAAGGTTTTGGAAGCGCATAATGCGTTCATTGGGATTGATACAGCGGATACGCCTGACAGCGTATATAAGAATCTGCAAAATAAGAATTTCAGTAGTATTGCGGCATTGAAAGAGGCATTTACGAAAGAAAAAACGGGACAGGGACAAGGCGGACAAACAACGCCGGGCGGACGTCCAAGCAACACGAGCAGCAATCGCGGCAGCGGAGGTGGTCGCGATATTAGTCTCACTATTGACCCGGTCGCGCCAAATAACCGACCGACAGGCAGCGGCATTGATGGAATCTTCAAAGATTTGGCGGGCTACGATTGGGCAAAGGAAGCCATTACAGGATTATACAGTAACCAAATTATTCAGGGAAAAGCAGATGGCGTGTTTGCACCGCAGGATAACGTAACGCGGGCGGAGTTTGTCAAAATGCTGACAGCAGCACTGGATATTCAGGAAGGTGCAGGAGAAATGAATTTCAGCGACGTTGCACAGAGCGATTGGTCGTATCCCTATATCAAGAAAGCGTATCAGGCGGGTATTGTAAAAGGTATCAGCGATACAGAGTTTGGCGGAAATACATATATTTCAAGACAGGATATGGCGGTTATGGTTTGCCGCGGTCTTGAAGCAGCGGGACGTATCGTAACCAGTGCGGCAGAGGAAAAGTTTGCAGATGACACGTCAATCGCGGCGTATTCAAATGAGTCTGTATATGCGCTGAAAGCGATGGGGGTTTTAAATGGAGATGAGCAGAAACGTTTCAATCCAACGAATTATGCTAACAGAGCAGAGGCAGTAAAAGTAATTTATTTGATATCAAAATAAGGAAAATTTATTTTGGAAAGGGGTACACGAAATGTTGAAAAGAATGACAGCGTTACTGATATTAGTCTCTGTTATGCTGAGCGCATGCATAATTCATGCAGAACAAGCGAGTTATTCCGGTTTGGAAGAAAAACAGGCATTACTGATGGCATTGGATATTATGGTGCCTGATTCTTATGGACAAATTGATAATAACGAGGTAGTAAATAGAATTGATTTTGCAGCACTGGTAGGCAAAATAATGGGTGTCAATCCGACCTTAGTGGGAAGTGATTCCTATTATATTGATGTTGATGGCGGTCATTGGGCGTCTTATACGCTGAATACACTGGTTGACAGAGGAATTCTTCATGTTGGAGACGACAAACTCTTTCATCCGTATGATACCATCAGTTTAAATGAAGCAGTGAAGATGCTGATAGGTGTTTTGGGATATGGAGACTATGCGTATTACAGAGGTGGATATCCTCTTGGGCATATCACCGTTGCATCTGAACTTAACCTTTTAAATGGCGTGAAAGCCGGCGGGGATACGCCTATTACTAACGCTATGATGACGATATTGCTATATAATGCAATGCACACAAAAGTTCTGGAAGTCGTTGGCGTTGGCACGCAAAGCACACTTTCAAATGAAAATGCAGATATCATGATGAAAAGATATTTGAATATTGACTATGTAGAGGGTGTTTTGAACGGTACAGAAGGTTTTACATTAACAGAGAAGAAGGTTAAAACTGGAGAATCTCTGATAGGGGACGTCCTCATAGAAAACGGAGATATCAAAACAATTGACAAACTCGGGCATAGTGTCAGAGCATATTATTACACAGAGGACAACGATGAGGATAATAAAATGTTGCGATTCATGACGGACACCCGCATGACGGAAGAAGTTATTGTGGTGGACGAAGACATTGTAAGCTATGCAAACGGCACACTGACCTATCGGGATGAAACTGGTAGAAAGACAACAGCAACGCTTGCTTCCAACATGACCGTTATGAGAAACGGCGAGGTGGTTTCGGGAAATATTACGGATGCATTTAACGTGAGCAATGGTCAGATAAAGTTGGTTAGCAACAGTAAATCAAGTGATATTGATGTTGCAATCATAGAGGATTATCGGACGGTAGTCGTAAATACTGCGAACACAGAAACAATGGTAATTACAGATGATATTGAGAAAAATTATATTGATTTGTCAACGAAAGCGTGTGAACAAGTTTCCGTTTTTGCAGCCGATGGAGATAAAAAGAATTTTGCAAGTATACAGGCGAAGAGCGTTATAGATGTTGCATATTCCGCAAAGCATACGATTATCTATACCAATTCGCACAGCGTTACCGGCACAGTCAATGCGATTGATACCGGCGCACGGGAACTGGACATTGACGGCAGCCTGTACCAATACAGCGATACGTTGTTTGACGTATATGCCTGTAAGCTGGGCGCGAAAGGATTGTTTAAGATAAACAAACGCGGCAAAGTGGTTTGTATGCTTGATCCGGCATTGAGCGACCAGACAGGATATGTGATGGAGACCGGTGTCAAAAGCAGTATGGACACAAATGTGCAAATAAAGCTTTTAACGGCGGAAGGTACTTTTAAGATATTTAATATTTCCTCTAAAGCAAAAATTGACGGACAGAAAGCATCCGATATCAAAAATCTTCCGGATGCAGTGAGCAAACTTATCGGTAAACCGATTCTTTACAGAGCAACTGCAGACGATGAAATTACCTACATTGATTCTCCGACAAAAAATGAACCGTTGGAAGATGAGAACACATTACAGTATACACAATCGACAGACCAAGAGACGCTGGTGCAGCGTTGGAATCCGGAACAGAGTAAATTTGGCAAAACGGGACTTGTGTCTTCGGACGCAGTTGTGTTTCGTGTTCCGGCAGATATTACTGACACAGATGAGAGAAGCTATTCCATAACCACAAAGGCGCTGTTTCAGGCAAATACAGGATATACAACGGACTTGTATAAGGTCGGCAAGACTTCCTATAACAACATTGTTGTACTACGCATATCCAGTTATGACCTGATAGATGTAACGCCATATGTATGGGTAAAATCCGTTTCCAAAGCGGTTGATGCAGACGGAGAACCGGTTGTAAGGATAACGGCGTATAAACAGGGAGGGCTTGTAGAATATGACATTGACGCAAGCTATAACATTATTCCAGACGTAGGCGATATTGTCCGTGTGGGTACAAACGAAAAGAGAGCCTCCCGCATGGTGGAAATTCACTATGATTACAGCGAGAATGGCTCTGGCGCGATTGACCCCGAGGCGCCGTTTGGTAATTATAATTATAAGGTAATGACCTACTGGAACAGATTTGTAGATTTGTACCATATAAACAGATTCCTTGCAGGCTCCGCAGTGGAAATTGAGGGAGACCTCTTGAAATGGAGCATAGACGGACATGGCGCAGATACGATAAATGAAATTGGCATCATTGGCAGCAATGTCCCGATTATTGTATATGACGCGCAGACCGAAGAATTTTTTGAGGGCAGTTTAAGTGATGTGAAGCCGAGCAAAATTTATGGTATGGATTGTTCGGATATTCTGGCAACAACCAGATATGGAAAAATATTTACGTTGTATGTTATCAATAACAGAACTGATTATTAAAAAGAAATCAAAGATTCAAAAGGAAGGAGAGTATATATTGTGAAAAAAATAATAGCAAGTTTGTTGGCAGCATCGCTGGCAATCTGTATAAATGTGTCTGCATGGGCATACTCGGGCGCTTCCGAATGGGCGGAGGAAGAACTAAGCAAAGCGGTTTCCTATTCCCTGATGCCGACGGTTTTAAGCGAAAGCGATGTTTCAAAACCTATCAACCGTTTGGAATTTGCCGCGGTGAGCGTGAAACTATATGAAGCGTTTGGCGGCGTGCCGCCTAGAAACACGGAAAATCCGTTTACGGACACGGATAATACAGAGGTGATTCAGGCGTATCATGCCGGAATTACAACGGGGACAAGCGAAACGACTTTTAGCCCAGAGGAACTGCTTTCCAGAGAACAGGCAGCGACAATGCTTACCAGAATTTATTCTATGACGCAAAAAACAGCGGATTTAACCATTGGCAATGTAGAGAAATTTGCAGATGACGCCGACATTTCCGACTGGGCGCGAGAAAGCGTATATTTTATGTATGCAAATGGCATTATTACCGGAATCGGCGATAATAAATTTGCACCGCAAAACATGACGCCGGAGCAGGAAGCGGCGCTGTATGCGAACTCCACGCGGGAACAGTCACTTGCGCTGGCGGTGCGTATGTATGAAAAGCTGAAACCGGAAGCGGGTGGGCAGCCTGCTGAGGATAACAAACCGGAGGAAGACAAAGATTTACTTGCTTTTGCGCCGGGGATTGATTTCGGAACAGAGGTTGACAGACAGTCAGATAAATACAATGCGACGCTGACACTCAAAGACGTTACGCGTGAAGAATGCGTAGCGTATGTGAAGCTGATGGATATGCGTTTTCCGAATCAACTTTATCTGCTGGACGAGGCGACACAGTTCAGTAAAAAAGCTACAGACGGCACGCGTATTATGACCGTAACATGGTCAGGGGGCAATATGTCGGTCACGGTAGAACTGGATTTGATATCTTAACAATAACAGGTTGCCATCAGTAAAGATGAAAATGAGCGGAGAAAGGTGACGATACTATGAAAAAGAAAATAATTGCGGTTTTGCTTTTCGCGGTTTTGACGATGAATTTATCCGCGACTTTTGCGAAGTGGGAAGTGGCGGACGCGCCTTTGCCGGAGGTTGGGATTCTCTTTCAAGATGATATGGAGGGGTATACCACTGTTGAGTCTGCAAGAGCGGCAAACGGCGGCGGGTGGAACCGAAATCTCTTCCAGCCAGGCATCATAAATAATACTACAATGCTTTATTTTGAGCCGTTGTTGAATCAAACTGTCATCAAAGGAAATTTTTGGAGCGTCAGTGAAGGTGGCAACATTTGGGGTTATGGCGAGAACATGGATATCAATACAGGTAAAATGAAATTTGAATACACGGTGTATATTCCGGAAAAAGGTGGAACGCTGCAAGAAGGCGAAAGATATTTTTACTATCTGAATACTGTTTCAGCGGCGGGATGGGATAATCCAGACGGGACAAAAGAGCAGGCAAATTTGTCGTCAGTAGAATTACAGGTGGGAGCAAAACCGATTATCGGATTTGCAGAACGGACTGTTGTAGCAAGGCACAATGATTATACGGAAACGATTGAATTTGATACTCCCTACACGGTGACAACGATTGTAGACTATGACACGCAAGAAGTCAGCCACTATTTAGACGGCGTTTTAAAAGCGACTTATAAAGATAATTCATCGGTGCCTGTGAAACAGGCATATAAATTTAACTATTTTTATCCCGTATTACAGTTTTCGGGCATGAAACAAACGGACTCGAAAATTTGTATCGACAATGTGTTGATAGAAAGAATGGGTGGAGCAGGTGTTGTTTCCGCTTCTGTAGACGGGACAGGTGAAAACTATGTTGACGTGAAATTCAGTGATATCATTTCCGGAAGCGCAGAGGATTTTAATACGAGTGAATTTTCACTGAACGCTGTAGGAGCGGTGGATAGCATACATCCGACAAGTATTGAAAAAATCAACGGCGGCAGTACGCTAAGGTTTACGTTTGCGGACGCATTTGAAGCCGGTGAGACATATGAATTATGCATCAATGCCATGATAACTTCGGCATTCAACAAAAACACGTCCTTTCCGGTAGGAACAATTCTTTTGTTTAATGTGCCAATAAAGGAAAAAGTGATTACTCTGGTGGATATGAATTTTGACGATTTCATTTTCCCAACAGATGAGGCGACAAGCGCTGCGGGAGACATGACTTTATTTGCTAGCACCGTGAGAGGTGAGGATTGGAGTACCGGTTCGTACACAGAGGGAACGGATCATCTCTATGCGTATATATCGGAAGCTGCGGATGAA
>CATIYX010000168.1 GCA_949739095.1 uncultured Clostridia bacterium
TAATCCCATAACACTGCCCCTTTCTTGTTTTTTCCGATAAAACCCTAATATACATTCACCATTATAACGCTTTTTTCGCCAAATTACAACCTTGTCCGCTTAATTTTCCAATTTCTATTTTAAAAAAATCGTTTTCATGAAACTTTTTCTTGCAAATTACCGTATTATATAGTATAGTATTAATATCATTTAGGCTATTTCCTAGCAAAAGGAAGTGAAATAAGATGAAAATTGAACGTATCTCTGATTATAAATTAAAAATTACCCTGCGCCCGGAGGATATGCTCCGCTGGAATATTTCCTGCGAGGCACTGTCCAATCCCGACCCGGATGCCAATGAAATGTTTTGGGATATTCTGCACCAAGCAGAAGAGGAAACCGGCATCGTGTTTGAAAACTGTAAGCTCACTGTAGAAGCCTTACAAAAGGATGATTCCACTTTTATTATGTATATCACCAAAACACAATTCCAGCAGGAGCCGGCATCTCGCAGCGGAAGGCGTTATAAAGTGAAATCAAAACCGGCGGCGCCGCGCCAGAGTGTTTATGCCTATCAGTTTGAAACATTTGACGATGTATGTGCCTTTTGTACGGAATTTCCTGTTTTGCACGGAATTGCGGACGGTTATACAGATTTATTCAAATATCGGGACAAATATTACCTTGTTTTCCACGGTATGGGTGGCAGCAGGCTCTATCAAAATGAATTGGATAACTATATTTGTGAGTTTGCAGAACCGGTCGATGAAAGCGTTCTGTTCTATGATATTTTACAGGAGCATGGCACTTGCATCATTCAAAACAACGCTGTCCTGTTGCTATATCAGAATTTTTAAATATGATCCATATGTTGCAAAAACACCGGGCGGAACCTGTTCCACCCGGTGTTTGGTTATAATCAAATTTTATTTCTGGCGTGCCCGATAGCGGTCATATGCCTGCTGTTTGATTTGAATTGCCCGTTCAATTTTTAAATTTTTAAGCGTTTCATAATAGCTGTCAACCGTATCCAAAGATTCCTGACCAGAAACCAGTTTTGCCAGTTTTTCTTCACGGAAAGTGTCGATATCACCCATGATTTCAGAAAATTCTTTGTTTTCTTCTTCTGTCATTGCTATCAGCGGCAGATTGTGCTTTGCTGCATCAGTCTGCGACCAAATGGTGACGCCATCTTTTTGTTCTTGCAGCGGATACATTTGGAACAGATAATCAGGGTCTTGTTCAAACGGACCGTTATAGCAACCACGAATATGTTTACTCATTGCCTGACTGACGGACAGTCCGCCATTCTTTTCTTTATCCAGAATGATGTCGGTATAGGTTGGTATGTTATCTTTCATTTCATAGGAAATCCCTTCCCGTCCGAAATTATACATCATATGCCCTTTTTCACTGTATCCATAGTCCAAAAGGCGCGCTGCAATTTCAATTTCTTTACAAGATGTTGTAATAGCTGCGCCGCTGACATTTACATCACCTGATATTTGCCCTGTAAATGGTCTTTCACCCTTATTTTGCGTCACATAAGGCACTGGTTCCAACACCGCACCCGGAACAGTGTTCTTTAATCCCGGAATCCAGCTGCCAAATCCACTGCCATTATAACCGGCAACCGCGCCTGCCTCTCCATTGATAACCAACGCAGAAATACGTTTACTATCTTCATCTGCAAAGCCAGTATCAATCAGACCGTTTTGATACCACCGCGCCATAGTCGTTACATAATCACGAAATGCCGGTTCATATTGACCGAACTTCACTGTATCCCCCTCAAGATACCAGCCGCTCTGAATGCCGTATGCCCCCATAAAATTACTTAACTTATCTATGCTTGCGTTTTTCATTTGCAGCAAAATCGGTGTTTTTACACCCAACTCTTTGAATTTAAGTAACATCGTCTCCCACTCGTCAATTGTTTCAGGAATGTCCAGCCCCGCTTTATCCAACAAATCTTTCCGAATCATAAACCCCATAACCGTACGGAGTTTCGGATCTACACACGTAAACGGATACATATAATAGTCTCCATTATCTGTTAGCAATTGACCTGCAACTATAGGATTATCTTCAAAATATTTTTTTAAGTTCGGCGATACCTTATCCATCACTTCATTCAGAGGATAAATAATCTTATCTTTAATCGCCTTGTCCGGTCCCCCTGTATAATTGAACCAATCTGCCTCCACAATATCGGTCAAATCCCTGGACGCTACCATCAGATTAAATTTCTCTTTTTCTTGCCCGGTTGCCGGATGAACAAAGTTCACCTTAATACCTGTTTCTTCCTGCAAATATTTTGCCATTTCCGTTTCATTCATGCTTCCTGCATATGCGGCAACATTTGCATTAAGAGCCACCCAATAACTCAGTTCCACATCTGTTGAAATCGGATATGTATCAGATGTTTTTACTTCACCAATCAATTCTCCCGTTTTTATTTCTGTTTTTCCGGTTCCATTACAGCCACTGAGCAAACTTGCTGCCAAGCCAA
>CATIYX010000169.1 GCA_949739095.1 uncultured Clostridia bacterium
CAATTCTATCATATGGTTGACTTCATATTCACTTCTGGTTACTTCTGTTTCCATAAATCCGTCTCCTCCCTTGTTGGTCATTCTTATTTTCAATATATGTGCAAGTATGCTATAATATGTGTCCAAATTGGAGGATATGCAAAAAGGCAGGAAAAAATCCTGCCTTGTGATGATAATGTGAGGAGAACACAAAAGCCGAACCCTCGAACATATTTATTAAATTTGTGCGGCAAAATCCGCTGCGTATTGCCGGACCGTATCAAAATCGGCTTCCGTTGGTCGGAATAAAAATTTAATCGGTTCACCGATTAAATTCAGTTTCAGCCCACGCACCCGTTCTGCCATCATGCCGCACGCTTCACCGCTCCAGCCATATGACCCGAATACTGCGCAGGGTTTCCCTTTGTTAGAAATGGGGTCAATGCTGGAAAGTATGTCCCAAATTGGTTTCACAGCGTCACGGTTGATGGTGGGCGACCCAAACAGCAGCGCATCAGCCTGTGCCAGCTTTCCGGCAAGAAAACCGGTATCATAATCAATCACATCAAACGCTTCCGCTTGAATGTCGTTTTGATTCAATGCTTCGCACAGAGCGTTTGCCACTTGACGCGTGTATCCATAGGCAGATACATAAAAAATAGCGGCTGTTTTTTGCGTTTTTGGCTGTGGTGTGCTCCACGCACGGTATAACTCCATATTTTGCCGGACGCGCTGACGCAAAATAGGACCATGGCTGGTGCAGATGGTGGTAAAATCAAACGGAGCAATTTTATCAAGACCGCTCAGCACAAAAGGTTTAAAGGGACCAAAAATCGCATCGAAATATTCTTTCAGCGCGATATCATATTTTTTAGGATATACAATTTTTTCATCAAAGATATGTGGTTCGCAGTAGTGGCAGCCGAAAACATCGCAGCTAAAGAGTGTTTTATCCGCTGCCAGATAGGTAAACATGGAATCGGGCCAATGCAAATTAGGTGCAATGGCAAATTCCAAAACAACACCGTCACCCAAATCTAATTGATCTTTATCCTTTACAACCTGACTTTTGAAAGCAGCGCCCGCAATGCCGCCGATATTTTTAACGCCTGCGGCAGTCGCCACTACTGTGATATCCGGATTTGCTTTAAAAAGTTCATGTAAACAACCGGAATGGTCCGGTTCAGTATGGTTTAAAACCACATAGTCAATATCTGTGATGGGGAGAATTTCGCGTATCTGCTCCAGATAGTCTGCACAGAAGGTTTCGTGCACAGCTTCTACCAGCGCAGTCTTTTCCCCTTTCACCAGATAGGCATTATAGGACGTTCCAAAATCGGTTTTCATGATGATGTCAAATACGCGCAAATTCGGATTAAGCGCACCGACATAATATACATGGTCTGTTACTTGGATCATAGTAATACCTCCTTATATTATCATAGTGTCAGGCAGTTGCACCACACAACTGCCTGACAGAGATAAATTATTCTGAAATTTGACTGAAAGCAGACTTGTCCAATCCGCAAACAGGGCAAGTCCAATCGTCCGGCAAGTCATCAAATTTTGTTCCTGCCGCAATACCGTTTTCCGGATCGCCTGATTCTTCATCATAGATATACCCACATACACATTCATATTTTGCCATAAAGTTCCCTCCTGTAAAAATCATACCAAATAAGTATAACATAATGATAATACAAATAATGTTAAAATGCAAGACCTTTTTCAAAAAAGTTGAAAATTTGTGTAAGTTTTCCGCTATCTTGCATATACTGCATTAGTATGGCGAACTATTTATAAAAATATGCAGGAGGGAACGAAAAACACAATGCCGCAACACAGAAAAGAATTAGAACGGATAGAAAAACCAAGTGCAAAGACGCCGCGGGAGATAAAGAAAATTGAGATAGAGGACATTGATGATTTGATTTTCCGCGATGGCTATGATATTAAAACACATTCAGAACGGTGAGAAAAAGAAATCCTTTGGCAAATTTAAGAGCCTAAGGATTTTTTTATGATTTTTTGTATAAATTTCCCTGAGATTCTCATAATTTCCGTTTTAATAGGGCATGATAGAAAAGAATATCACACCATGAACAGAAAAACGGCAAAAGAAATGAATGGAGAATCTACGTGCAAACACAAATATGGAAAAAAACACTCTGGCAGCAAGAAAAATGCATTCGATGGGCATATGAAACGGTGCGTCAGGATGCCGGAAACGGAGAAACCGTATGTGCTGCAGGACAGTGGTTATATGACAATTATTATTTGATGCAGCAACAGCTTGATATGATAAAAGACGAATTTCCGTGGCGGGTCTTTTTGCGCCAACCGGGAGACGGGGCAGTGCCGCGTATTTTTTTGCGTGCACAGGAAATTTTGCGTCATAACGCCGCGTTACAGCAGGAGACGTTGGCGCGGCAGCTTTCCGCATGGAAGGACTGGGGGTGCGAAGAATTGTGGCTGCTGCCGGATGCAATGCGTCTGGTGTGTTTCCGGCACATTGCAGACCTATGCAGACAGGTGGAGCGGACGCAAGCTGCCTATGCGTGGGCACGCCGCGCAGAAACAACATATTTACAAGGTAGCACACTACCGATTTCACAGAGAAAGATGCAGCAGCGCACATGTGTCCAGCATTTGGAACAACGGCTTCGGCAGCAGGGCAATTTAGGAAGTAAGGCATTGTCAAGGCTACGGAAACAATTGGAAGCGGAGGGGCTGGGACCGGAGACACTCAGCGCGGAGGAATACGAGTGGCAGGCGAAATGTCAGGCGCGTATGGGAGAAGCGGTTCGTGCGCTGATTTCTGTGCGGGACATAGACTGGCGAACCCTGTCTGCACAGGTATGTCCGGCGGAGCAAATGCTGCTGCAAGACCCTACAGGCATCTATGACAAAATGGATATGGAAAGTCGGAACCTCTATCTTGAGGAACTGATTCGACTTGCTAAAAAATTACGAAAAACAGACCTGCAATTAGCACAAAAAGCATTGGAACTGGCGCAGGGCGGACAAGACGAGCAGACACGGCATGTGGGATACTATTTGGTGGGAGAAGGTCAGCATATGCTGACAGGAGAACGGAAATTTTCCGGTATTGTGCCGCGGTATATCGTAGCGACTACTTCAGCCGCACTGCTGCTGAGTGTAGTGTCAGCAGTCTGGACGCGCTCTTTGACGGTTGGAATTGTTTTGTTGATGCCATTTTTGCAGATTGCGGCACAAATTGTGCAGATGGTAATACGTCCGAAAGGTCGGCGGCGCGGTGTAGTGAAACTGGATATCGAAAAATGCAAGGAAACGCCGTCAGTTTTGCTAGTCGTTCCGGCATTGGTATCAGATGTGCAGCGGGGACGGGATTTGTTGCGACAGATAGAGCAATATTCTTATGCTTGTCGACTGCCTAACATCTATTTTGCCTTAGCGGGCGATTTAAAAGAAGCATCCGAACAAAAACTGCCGGAGGATGATGAAATTGCGACTGCGCTTTGCAGCACGGTGCGGCAGATGAATGTGGGACAGCCTCGTGAAATATTTTTCTATTTACAGCGAGAGCGGCAATATGTGCAGGCACAGAAGGTCTATACCGGTTGGGAACGCAAGCGAGGGGCATTGATGGAGCTGAACCGGCTGATAGCAGGACTGGAAAATGGTTATGTCATACAAAGTGGGCAGCTTCCGTCTATTGACTATGTGATTACGTTAGATGCAGATACGGTCTTACCTTATGACACAGCCGCAAAACTCATTGGCGCGGTAATGCATCCGCTGAACCGCCCACAGGTAGAACAAGGGGTTGTAACAAAGGGATACGGTATTGTGAAGCCGGGCGAAATTGTTTCTGTAGAAGCGGCGGAGCAGACAGGTTTTAGTAAAATTTTTGCAGGACGTGGTGGTATCAGCCGCTATGCTTCCCCGGCAGATTATTATCAATTAGCTTTTGGTGAAAGTATCTATATGGGGAAAGGGATTTATGACCCCAAACTATTTTTGCGGCTACTGGAGGAAGCGATTCCGGACAACCGTGTTTTGAGCCATGACCTTTTGGAAGGAGCATTTGTGCGCTGCGGCTATGCAGCGGACGCAGTATTTTTAGAGTCCTATCCAGCGCAATACCTGTCATTTATGCAGCGGGAACACCGCTGGATACGCGGAGACTGGCAGTTGCTGCCGTTTTTGTTGCCGCATATTCGGGACCGAAAAGGGGGACGGCAGCGCAATCCGCTTTCCATGCTTTCCAGATGGGAAATAGCAGATAATTTGTTTCGCTCTTTGGTGCCGCTTCTGCAACTGACGGCACTGGGAATGGCGCCATTCTGCGGCGGCTGGCGGCTGGTAATTATCGTATTGGCGAGTATATTTTTTCCGGCGATAGTGACGGCAGGAAAAGAATTGCCCTGCCGCTGCGGCTGGAGAAATACAGGGCGGTCGCTGCGCGTTTGTCTATGGCAGTTTGTGTTTTTGGCACATCAGGCATATGTAGCGCTGGATGCGGCAGTGCGCACTTTATGGCGGTTGTGTGTTACCAAAAAAAATTTGCTGGAATGGACAACGTCAGCAGAAACGGAGCGTAAACGAAAGGATTCATGGAAAGTCTATCAGCGGCGTATGCTGTTTTCCACATGCATGGCAGTATATATGCTCTTTGCAGCAATTGTCCGTCCAGTATTTTTTGGATGGAATGCACTGCCCGTGGTTTTGTGGCTGGTAGCGCCTTATGCGGCGTGGTATATCAGCCGCCGGAAAGAGCGGAAGGAGGAAAAACTGACTCCGGCAGACCGGCAGTATTTGCGGCAAACAGCTCGGAAAATGTGGCGGTATTTTGAGGATTACAGTCGTCCGGCAGCGCATTATATTCCGCCGGACAATATACAAATCAATCCACCGATTCCACCGACAGACCAAACCTCGCCTACGAATATTGGATTGGCACTATTGAGTGCGCTAGCGGCATGGGATTTCGGATTTATTACCAAATCGCATATGACAGCTTATTTACAGCGGATTGCGGGAACGGTGGACCGTTTAGAAAAATGGAATGGACATTTATATAATTGGTATGACACCAAAACACTGCGTGTCCTGCCACCACGCTATATTTCCACTGTGGACAGCGGAAATTTGGCAGGTGACTTGTTGGCATTGGCACAGGGCTTGCGGGAAGCAGCGGAGCAACCGCTGCAAACCTGTGAAAACTTGCGGCAAGGTCTGCTGGATACATTGGCGCTTGTGCAACAAGAAGGTGCGGTGCCGAACGAATCAATGTTGTGTGAACAAGACTGGAACCGTTTTTTGCAGGAGACGTTATCTTGGCTGCAAACTATAGAAAAGTCGCCGTGGCAGGAAATATGTATCAGACAGGTTCAGGAAGTTATGGACGAACAGAACATGGACGAGACTAGTGTGAACAGAGACTGTCTGAAATTGGCAGACTGGGCACTGAAACTGGCGGAACAAATGGATTTCAGCGCATTGTATGATAAAAATAAAAGACTGTTTACCATTGGATATCAAGAGGAAAAGAAACAGTTTACGCCATCTTACTATGACCTGTTGGCATCTGAAGCACGGCAAACCAGTTTTGTGGCAATTGCCAAAGGCGATGTACCAGCGGAGCATTGGCAGCGGCTTTCTCGTGTTCCACTGTATGACCACGGACATGCAGGGCTTGCTTCCTGGTCTGGCACAATGTTTGAATATTACATGCCACGGTTGCTTTTACGCAATGTGCCGCATACGGTGTTTGCAGATACCTATCAATATGTGTTGGATGTGCAAAAACAGTACGCGCAGCGGCGGGACATTCCGTGGGGGATGTCAGAATCTGCCTATGCGATGTTTGATGGTGGTTGGCGTTATCAATATTATGCTTTTGGCAATCCGGCGTTGGCGTTTAAAAGCGGGCAGGGTAAAGAGACGGTCGTGGCGCCCTATGCATCGCAGCTTGCACTGATGGAAGCACCGGAGGAAGCAACCCAAAATTTAAAATGGTTAGAATCCTTGGGCGCGGTCGGGCGTTATGGATTTTATGAAGCGGTGGACTGGACGCCGCGGCGGCAACTGCGAGGAAAAGACTATACTGTGGTGAAAAGCTATATGATTCACCATCTTGGTATGGGGCTATTGGCAATGCATGATGTACTGCAAAACCATACTATGCAGCAGCGATTTTTGCGCGACGCACGTATGCAGTCGGCGGACTATTTACAGCAGGAAAGGATGGCGGAGCAAATGAAAAAACGCAGTAGATGTCCAGAGCCGGCGAATCCGGCTGTACAAATGAAATTTAATGAAATCTCTTGTGCAAGGACGGTATCGGATTTGCGTCAGGACGTGCCAGAGGTACAACTGCTGTCCAACAGCATGTTCAGTACATTGGTGGACAGCGGCGGCGGCGGTTATCTAAAAGGTGGCGACACCATGATGACACGATTTCGTGCTATGGGTGGCGAACCGCCTTATGGTACGTTTTTCTATTGCCGTGAAACAGGACAGGAACCGTGGAGTCCTGCTCTGCTGCCTGTGGGTGGAGCGCAGCAGTATGAAACAACGTTTACTACGCATATGGCGACATTTCACGCAAAAATGGATGGTATTACCAGCACATACGAAGTTACAGTATCGCCGGAAGACCCATTGGAAGTGCGTAAGCTATTATTTCACAATGAAACAGGGCGAGAACGGCGGCTGGAGGTGACAAGTTATGTGGAACCTTGTATGATGCGGCAGCAAGCGGATGTAGCGCATATGGCGTTTGGAAAGTTGTTTATTCGGACACAGTATGTGGAAGATAAACATATGTTGCTGGCGGAAAAACGCCCTCGGGAAGCGGATGAACTGCCGCTGCTGCTGTTTCATCAGGTATGCACGCCGGAGTCAGATGGTAAAGTCACATTTGAAACATCGCGAGAACGCTTCATTGGTCGGTGCCACAGCCTGCGTGAACCTGCCGCTTTGCAGCAATCACTTAGCTGTACGCAAGGAGCAGCAGTAGACCCTTGTCTGTCGCTGCGCTGCACAATAACAATTCCACCATACAAAGATGTGACGCTCTACTATTTGACGGGAATGTCTCGCAGCAAGGAAGAAGCGTTGCAGTTGGCACAGAAGCACCGTTATGCGGCGTCCTGTGAGACAGTGTTTGAACGCAGTCTGGCAAGAAGCAATGTGGTGCACGAATATTTGCATATTACGAGTGAAGAAGAAGCGCTTGCTATGCAGCTTTTACGACATGTTTTATACCAGACGCCGCAAAAACAGAGACAGGTGCAGCAAAGTAAGAACAGGTTGGGACAAGCTGCACTTTGGCGGCTGGGAATTTCGGGTGATTTACCTATTCTGCTTTGTACGCTGGAAAGAGAAGCAGTCCTGCCGGAATTGTTGCTTAAAATCCATTCATTTTGGAAGCTGCGAGGATTTGTTTGTGATTTGGTGTTTTTGTTGGAGGAGCAAGACAGCTACCATCGACCTGTAGAGGAACGATTGCGGGAGTGGATGAATCAGTCGCAGGGGACGGATGGCATATTTCTCTGTCGGCGAGAAATGTTGCAAACTGGTGAAGAAGAACTATTGCAGACAGTGTCTCGTATTCAGCTGGATGGCGGAAAAGAACTGGATGAACAGTTAAATCTGCCGCCGGAAATCAAGTTATCAAAGCTGCAGCAATTACAGGGAGGAGCAGTAGAACGGGAACGTCCTTCACTGTTGTTTTGGAATGGTATCGGCGGTTTTGACCCGCAGAGCGGTGAATATGTTATTTGGCTGGAGGAAGATGTGAAAACGCCGCTTCCGTGGGTCAATGTCATTGCGGGAAAACAGTTGGGATTTTTGAGCAGCGAAAGCGGTAGCGGTTTTACCTATGCATATAACAGCAGAGAATATAAACTCACGCCGTGGAGCAATGATTTTGTGGAGGACTCACAGGGTGAGTGGTTTTTACTGCAAGATGTACAGAAAGGTAACAACTGGAGTATTACCAGCAGTCCTGCGTCCAGTGCAGGAGTTTATAGTATCCGTCACGGATTTGGCTATTCAATATACCAACATGACGCCTATGAAATCGCGGGAGAATTGACTGTTTTTGCAGCACAGGAACAGCCTGTCAAAATTAGCTTGGTGAAACTAAAAAATCTGGGGAAAGAAACACGTCGCATAGCCATAAAATATCATGCCGTTCCAGTCTTGGGAGTAAGCGAAGCGGAAAATGCGCGTTATATGCAGACGGAGCAGCAAGAGGGTATGATAAAGGTGCGAAATTGCTATCCATCAGAACTGCCGGAAAACCAGATGGTTCTGTGTGCAGCAGGTGCAGAAGCGGCGGTGGAAGATTGGAACCGCTGTCTTTGCATGACACTAGTGAAAACCGTGGAGCTGGAACCGAATGCATGTATCACAGTCCCGTTTTTGCTGGGGTGTGGCGAGACCGCAGCATGGCAATCATTACAGCAAGAAAAAGAAGCTTGTGCAGAATTACAGCGCATCAAAATGTTCTGGGAGGATTTTTTAGGAAAAGTACGCGTGGAAACACCGGATGAGAGTATTAATCTTTTGGTGAATGGACGACTTTTATATCAGACTTATGCTGCCCGTATGCTGGCGCGCAGCGGATTTTACCAAACAAGTGGGGCATTTGGCTTTCGCGACCAGTTACAGGATAGTCTTGCACTGCTCTATGGAAATGCGCCGCTGTGCAAACAGCAAATTTTGAAACATGCTGCCAAACAATATGAAGAAGGCGACGTACAGCATTGGTGGCATGAGAGTCTGGATGGTAAAGAAACTGTCAGCCGAGGTATACGGACAAAATTCAGTGATGATTTGGTATGGCTAGCATATGTGACGGCGCAGTATGTGAAAAAGACGGGCGATACAGACCTACTGCATGAACAGGTGCCGTTTTTAAAAGATGTGCCATTAGAAGCGGAGGATGAACGGTATGGACTGGCACAAATTAGCGAACAAAAAGCAGATATCTATACACATTGTATGCTGGCAGTGAACCGTGCATTGCAACGTGGCAGCCATGGACTGCCGCTGATGGGAAGCGGCGATTGGAACGATGGTATGAACCGCGTCGGAAACCGTGGAACGGGAGAAAGTATTTGGTTGGGATTCTTCTTATATAAAGTAATGGAAGAATTTCTGCCGCTCTGCCGTCTCTATGGAGATAGTGAAACAGAAAAGCGCTATCAAAAGGAAATGCAGGCATTAAAAACCGCATTAAATCAAGCTGCATGGGACGGTGAATGGTTTTTACGTGCATTTTTTGACGATGGAACACCGCTGGGAAGCCACGGGAATGAGGAATGCAAAATAGATTTAATTGCACAAAGCTGGGCTGTTATCTCTGGTGCAGCAGAGCCGGAAAAAGCACAGCGTGCAATGGAGGCGGCGCAAGAGTACTTGGTGGATAAAGAAAACAAACTGATACGGCTGCTTACGCCGGCATTTGACAAGGCACCCGTGGACCCGGGCTATATTAAAAGCTATTTGCCGGGCGTACGGGAGAATGGCGGTCAGTATACACACGCAGCAGTTTGGTATGTATGGGCATGGGCGGTGCTGGGAGATATGGAACAAACGATGCAGCAATTTGCACTGCTGAATCCGATTCTGCATGGAACAACGTGGGAAGAAATACAACAATACAAAACAGAACCATATGTCGTGGCAGCTGATATCTATTCGGCAAACGGTCAGGAGGGTCGAGGTGGCTGGAGTTGGTATACCGGTGCGGCAGGGTGGATGTATTCCTTGC
The DNA here is from genome assembly GCA_949739095.1 of uncultured Clostridia bacterium. Classification (GTDB taxonomy): domain Bacteria; phylum Bacillota; class Clostridia; order RUG12999; family RUG12999; genus JAAWTG01. The sequence continues at coordinate 9,749 of CATIYX010000169.1, forward strand.
TGATAGAAATGATATTGGGAATTAAAAAGGAAGGAAACTCGCTGCGGATAGAACCGGTTGTGCCGTCTTCGTGGAAATCATTCCATATTTATTACACATATGGAACCACAGTCTATGAAATTACTGCTGTGCAAGATGACGAGAAAGCGGATACAGCAAGTATTCTCCTTCAGGATGATGGAAAGAAACATGAAATAACGATATACTATAAAAAGGAAGCGCAGCAGTAATGCTGTGCTTCCTTTTTATAGTATATCGTATAGTACTTTTTAGGTGATTTACATAAAAATGGAAGGCAATATTGTGAAAATAGCCAGAATGTGAAAAAAATAATGAGAACAGTAGTGAAAAAACACAAAAAAATGGAGAAATATTTGTGAAATAGTTGACTGTGCAAGCAAGACATGATAGAATAAAGAAAACGAATATGCAGAATGGAGAAGTTTGAATCCAAATAAATGCAAGAGGGGGAAGGGGTATGACACAAAGAGTCAAAGCTTTTGCGTTAAGATGGATTAGTTTATCCATGCTTTTTTTCATGTGTGCAGCATTGCTTCCCGTCTGCGCGATTCACGCGGAGGAAGAAAGAGTTTTATCACAAACGATGACAGCAGATTTTGGCGAACGGCATGGGGTAGCCGCGGTTGATGGAGCTGTTTATGCGTGGGGACGAAATGTTTGTGGACAGCTTGGAACAGGAACAATAAGCGATGTTAGCACAGCGCCGCAATTGATATCTTACCAGTTGTTTCAGGATAGAGTGCAGCAAGTAGCGGCTGGAGAGAATCATTGTGTTGCCTTGACTGAAGGAGGACGCGTGTTTGCCTGGGGAGACAACAGCGATGGGCAAGCGGCGTCTGTTAACAGAAATGTATTGAATCCAACGGAAGTCGGTGAAGATATTTTTTCCGTTGATGCTGCTGTAAAAGTAGATGCAAATTATAGCAATACTGTAGTGATAACAGCAGGACATGAAGTATATGCATGCGGAAATAACCAGTATGGGCAGCTTGGAAACACCGATGGAAACAGTGCTGCGTTTGTCAAACTGACTGGTTATGAAGGAACTGCACAGGATGTTGCGGTAGGCAATGGCTATGTGGTTGTTATGACAGAAACTGGTGTCTATGTAATGGGAGACAATCAGTATGGACAGTTTGGAAACGGTACACAGACCGGTGAACCAGCACAATTTTATAAGGTAAACTTACCGGAGGGATGTACAGCAGACGCTGTTGTGTGCGGAAACAAGCATATGCTTGCGAAAATGACGGACGGAACGGTATATGGTTGGGGTTCCAATGCCTATAAACAATTGGGTGTAGATGAACGGTATGTGATGGAGCCGGTTCAGTTGCCTGTGGAGCACGTGAAACAGATTGCAGCTTATGCATATGGCTGCGCTTTGCTGGATAATGCTGGTGCAGTTTCTATTTTTGGTTCTAATGAACGGGGCGAATGGGGAATTGGTGAAAGACGGTTTACTTCTAATAAAAATGGAACAAAGCTGGAAAACGTAGAAGGTAGTGCAATCTCAAGTATTGGCGTGGGAAGAAGTAACATAGCGCTGCGGACGGAAGATGGAAAAGTATATACATGGGGCGCTAACATGTATTATCAATCTGGAATATCCGGGGCAGCAAATGACGATTATGTATTATCGCCTACATATATGAAAGTCCCGCTTAACGATATACCATATGGGGTAGGTTCTACCTTGGAGCTGCGTATAAATGATCAGCCGATTACAGAGGAACTTATTCTGGACGCTGGTGCTATATTTACGGTTGATGTCTATATCAGCGGTGTACAAAAAGCAGATGCATTTGTGTTGCCGTTAAAATTTGATTCACAAAAAATGATTTTAACAAACAGCGAAGGAACGGTTCTGCCGGGAGGCACCATTACAGAATGTTCTGACCGTACAGGTTTTTCTTCCTATAATGATAGTTTAATTCTGCAAAATGGTTATCCGTTTGTCAATAACAGTTCTGGTCTCATCAAATTGATGGGACGCAATACCACAGGAAACGAAGGCATGGAGGAACCGACAAAAATTTGTTCTATGACATTTCGTGGACTGGGAAGAACAACAGCTGCATTAGAGATTGCGACCAAAGAAAATGGTGCAGTCTATGATTATTTGTATCCGGAAGGACCTTGTTTTGGACTGAATGATGATTCTGATTTTATGGCGGTTCATTGGAACTTTGAAAATATAGAAGTACAGGAAATTCAGTATCGATACATAGATATGGAAGATTTTTCATTCCAGTTGACCCATCAGGAGGAAGTACAGCAGGACGTATCAGAACTCAAATTAGAATTTAGTGATCATGATGTTTATACGATTACAGCAGTGCCGAATCCGGAAAACGCTTCAGACCCAGGATTTATTTGGAAAACACCAACAACAAATAACAAAAATGACTGGAGTGACTATATCACAATTGAACAAAGTGAACGGTCGGCGGAAATTAAGGTGAAAGATGCGGTTAATCAGCCGGTAACGATTCAATTCCCTGTTCAAGCAAATGGCATTGAAGAAACCATTGAAAAAATATTTACCTTATATATTACAAAACCATTACCGGAATCGGTGGTGATTGAAAAACCTGCGGATATGCCGGAGATATTAACAGACTTAAATCAATCATATACTCTTACTGCAACGGTGTTACCTGATAAAGAGGGCATTAATAAAACCGTAATATGGAAGGTTTCAGATAGCACTAAACTGCAATTGACACAGGCTGTGGATGGAAGTAGCTGTACTATTCGTCCGCTTGATTCGACTGGAGAAGATGTTGTAATATTAACAGCGTCTGCACAGGATGATGATACTATTTTGGCAGAAATTGAAATCAAGATTCAAATTGCAATTGACAGCTTTGCCATCAAGGGTGAAGAAGTTGTTCTGCTTGAGGTTGGGAAAGCGCAAGCACTTGAAACAGAGGTTTTGCCGGCAGTGGCTTATGTGAACGGAGAAGTGATGTGGAGCACGTGGTTGTTGCAGGACAGTGACTATGTTGATGTTAATGCTGCAACGGGTGAGGTCACTGCAAAATCAGGTTCTGAGGGTAAGGAGCTGAAGGTGCGGGCGGTGTTGGTACAAGATAAAGGTTTGCCGACGCAAAAGATAACACAGGGGGCTGTTAAAAATATTAAAATTGTATCAGCGGATGCAAAACTGTTTTATGCAGATGTTGAGCTGGTAAACAAAAAAGACGCGCCGGATCTGATTAAAATTACCTTGACAGATGAATCTGTAAAGGTAGGCGATGTTGTTTGCATTTATACGGATGAAGAGCAGGAACACCCGGTAGCGATGATACCAGTGACAGGTCAGACAACAGAAGCGGAATTGGATGAAGATATTTTGCATAAAGAAGGCGGACAGATTTTGGTAAGTGTACGCGGTGAAGAAACAGAAACAGATAAAATGCCGATTACATATGAACCAGAAAAAGGAGTTATCTATGGAACTGTAGCAAGATGGGGACGCAGTCCGCAGGCGAATACTGGTGTTACAGTAACTTTAAATGGTATAAGAACAACAGTAACGGACAAAGATGGTTATTTTTGCTTTGAAGATTGTGAACCGGGTGAATATACCATTACCTTAACCAGTCCCAATTATTATACAAGAACGGAAATCCGTTGTACGTTGCGGGAAGATGAAGGAATCGAGATATCTTCTTCTGCCAATAAACTAAATATATATCCAGGTGACTTTGATGGTCAGGGCGGTATAACAATGGCAGACACAGATTTCTATTTAAAAAATTATGTTGGAACAGCGAAAAATAGTGAACTGTATCAGGGAGAAGAAGGTCAGGCACTCTTTGATGCTGTGAATTTCTATGATGAACCCGATGCTGCACTGGAATATATTAATATCAATGACCTTTATGTAATGTTGCAGTGTGAAGGCAAAAAATACAATGATTGGGTAATTCAATAACAAAAATATTACGATTTGTTTAAACTTGTGAAAAAAATGTTGAATTTTTGTTACGGCTGTAGTATAATACTTTGTGGAAAAATGAGAGGACTAGAAATAGTATAATGAACATAAGATGTTTGTTATAGGTTGTAAGTTATTGTAATCTGCTACCGATAGGGGAGTGGAATGCAAAAAAATAAATAGCAATTATAACAAAAGCTATGCAGTTTTTTGTTACCCTGTAAGCATTGCTTGCAGGGTAACAAAGTTATCTTGTTATCCTGTTATTCGTGCCGTTTGTGGGGTGGTGGAATGAGTTGGTGATATCAAGATATTGCGTATTTAATGTTATAATAAAGCCGGACGGGAGGAATTCTAGTGAGAAGCAAAAGAGGACTACTGTTTGTTACAATGCTTGTCTTGTTGTTAGGCTTACTGCCTCAGTTGGCTCTGGCAGAACAAACGGATTGGCCAAAGGATGAAGATATTTGTGTATATCCGTTTAATATTAATCCTTCACCAAGTAATAGTGTAATAGGAATGTTTCCGGTGGAATCTGGTCGTGCGCCATATATTATCTTTCGGAATTTGCCAGAAGGTGCGGTTGTACGAATCTATGATTCTCCGAATAGCAATGCAAGCCTGCTTGGAAAAGGACGGGCGGATAGTTTAACTGTGGCTACTGTTGGTATCAACCAAGGGCTTAACCAGGCTAATATTTCTGGATATGTATACTATACTATCCAGCAAGGTGATAAGACAGAATCAACAAAAAGACCTATTCCATTGGGAAAAACGATTTCTCCCAGAATAGAGTTTGACTATCGATATGTTGGAACCAGCAATGAAGAAGCATATACACTTCCAATTGAGGAATCAACCAGCTATATACAGATACAAACAAGAGATTCTATTGCGCCGGGTGATGTGCTGGCAGTGAATGTTAACTTAAAGGATATTCCCTATATGACAGCAATCACATTGCCGTTGCGCTATGATACTGATATGCTAGAATTACTGGCAAAAAAACCATCTTCCAGTGGCTATTGGAATAATATTTCAGAACAAGCATTCACAACGGAAACGGGTGAGTATGTTCCACCGTCTACTGAAACATTGGCGGAAACTGTCGGCGATTTAGGAGTAGTAGTTGGAAATGCTATGTATTATAAAAACAACATTCCGAAATCGGCGGAAGAACAAAAGAATATGTGGTTAGCTACTGTTAGGATGGTAAATAATGAACAAGGAAAAATGCCATATGTGAATATGGAAACCGGATATATTAGTTTTGGTGCTGATGTAACTGAAGGAGTAAAGGGGCAAGCTCCGGCAGGCTGCGGCGATGTGGATGCCGCAGGTGTATCTCCGGTTGATATGACAGGAAGCAACCAAACACTGCTTCGGCTGTTTTTCCGTTATAAAGGAACAAAAACGCTTAATAAAACTGCATTTTTGAAAGCATCAACCTTAAAATATGGTGATGAAGTGATAAAAACAGGTTTGGCACCTGTGCGTGTTGCGACAAAAGAAGAATGTCCAACAGAATATTTGGATACGCCAATGGCAAATAAATACTATAATACGCTCTATCCAGAAGGAGTTGTTCCACAAGTCGGATTGGTGAATCTGTTCACACCGAATCCGCCGGCGTTGCTGGAAGTGGAGCAGGACTGGGCTGATATGGATTCCGTTCCGGCACAAGAAGGAACGCTGTCGGTTGGAGAGGTTATTAATGAATATGCGAAAGAAACTCTGCCAATTGACCATGTTAAAGTATATAATTTTACGAATGAAGGCTATTCAATAGCAGCTAAAGCGGATAGTACGGCAACGTTGGAAGATTTGGCGATTGGAAGTTTGGCTACATATAATTATACAAATTCTAATCCATATAATGCAAGTCCGTATCGTCCATTAGATAATATCAGAGACTATATAAAAATTCAGTTTACTTCTGATTTAGGCAGTGAGACGTCGCATTCGGGCATCAAAGTAGGAGACATTGTTAAGATTTATAAAGACAATGTGTCTTTGACGCCGGTTGCTACAAAAGCGATTGAAAAGATGGGTGCCTACGATATGGAGATTGACTTGGGTAGCAATATTTTAGATGCTGAAGGGGGATATCTCTACATAGCAATTGAGCGCGGTGATAGCCCTGGAGTAGAAGGACAGCGTGTTGAAATAGAATATGATAAAGAATATCAGCGTGATGTCTATTTTGAAATATCCAGAGAAAGCTATCATGGTGAGAAAATTGATAAAGAGACAGCGCCGATTGGATTTGAAGCTGCATTAAATAAGCCAAATACCTTAGGGGAAAAATTTCAGTTGAAAATATATTTCAATGATTTTCGTGATTTGCGTGGATATATGTTGCCGCTAGCATTTAATGCAGAGAGCGTTAAAGTTGCAGACATGGAGTTCAATCCGGTTGCGGATGGTGGTATAACGCAACAGCAGATTCAAACAGGTACACGCGGTATCCGAATCGGGAAAGATTTTGCGGACTGCAGCGTTGGAGAGCTGGAAATCTGGAATGCAGTCACTCAAATTAAGAATGACTATGTAGAAGAACAGATTGATGCACAACTGACGGAATTGTTGGCAAGCTGTACATGGAAAGAAGAATTTCCCAATGAGGTACAAACGATTGATGATTTGAAACGAATTTATGAAGAGGTAGAAACAAAGCTGGGAATTGGTGTTCCGGGCGAAGAAAAAGCCTGGTATGGTGGTCTACTCTTTGGAGAAGCAGAATCCAGTTCAGTTGAACAAGTACCATATATTATTAATAATCCGGTGAGTGGAGAAAATGGTCTGATTGATATTTGGGCAATGTCTCTACAGGCAGCAGGTCCGTTAACAGACCGTTATGTAACAGTAGAAACAGCTGATGGAGAAGAGCAAGAAATTCTAGATCCATATCATGTGTTGACCATCAATTTTGTGGGACAAGGCGTTATAAGTGCAAATGCAAATCCCGATTTCCATATAGCGGAGAACTCGGGCGGAAGTGGCGATGCGAATTATTCCATTGGCTCGCCTAATGGATTTGCGCCCGTTATCATGGGAGAGCAAATCGATATGAATGATACTACAAGAACAGTGACACCCGGATATACGGAGCATTGGTCGATTCAGCCATACGAAGAAGAACAGGATTATCAGATTGTACTTCATAACCGTCCTGAAGCTGACGATATTGAGACACCTGGTGTAAATGGTGAAAAAACAAATTTATATACCTATTTTAGACAGCCGTTCCGTGACCCTGGATTTGAAATTAAAGCATTGAAAGAAGATGTTCCGGAGATTGCTGATCAGGAGGAAGCGGTGAAAAACGTTGTACGCGAACTGGTAATTGATACGCAGCTAAATGACGGAACTAAGTTGCAGATAGGGGCAATTCCGCTTGCTACATATTCAGAAAATGAAATCGTACAGACTTTGTCGGAAGCATTAGCATCTGCGGGAGTACAAGGTCACAAAATCTCAAAGTTGGAAGTAGCTATCAAGTATAGCTATACCCCAGAGACAATTGAACCAGCTGATCCAATTCAGGCAACTAGAAAAGTATTTGTGATTCACCAGCGTGGTGATATCAACCGTGATGGTGAAATTGATAACACAGACTATGTTGCATTGATGGATCATGTTACAAGGAAAAAACCGATTGTAGCATTTGATAATTTTGTAGATAGCCTGGGTGGGCAAACCAACCAGTTTTACGATGAAAATTATGCAACAACAGTTGGAGATACAGACTTAGACGGAAAAGTACATGCAAGCGATACGGCATTATTAAAATTGCATACGCAATATGGAATTAAAATCAGACAAGACTATGAAATTCCGAAGGTAGCAGAAGCTACAGACTAATATATGACGAAAGGGGGGGGAATTGTGATGAGAAGGAAAGTAACTTTACTGATATCGGTGATTATGCTTTTTTCAGCGCTGGCGTGTGGGGTTCCAGTTGTTGCAGAAGACGATATGAAAGCGGACATTACGCTAACCATGTATGCATATGATCCGGATAAGAATGTAGTTGATTTCACGAAAGATTTAACAGGTCAAACATTAACTGTCGGAGATGTAGTAGCAATTGTACCTGTTTTAAAAAATCTATCAAATATTGCAGAGCATGGTGTGTTCCATTTCAGTTATGCATTTAACTATGATACAACTGAGATGAAACAGCTATTATTTGCGCCAGGTGAAATGGTAGATGCGAATGCGGCGCAAAATCCCATTATCAAACAGGGACTGACAAGTCCGTTGGATGTAGCATATGATGTGGAAGTTTCGACGTTCCATGAACCAGATCCAAATAAAGGGGTTCCGCAAACGGAAAAAATATTCCAGATGGTATTTAACTATATGGGCGATCAGGAAACTTTGAATATATTAAAAGATAATACGGATCATAATATCAAATTAGGTGCATATCCGTTTGAAGTAATCAGCCAGTCGGATGAAGATGGTCTTGCTCTTGAGGTAAAAGAGGATGATAAATATACAACAGGACTGAAGCTGCAGGAGGAGGGAACACTGCAGAATTTGCAACCATTCAGACCGAGAAGGAATTGGGGATATGCACGTCCGCAGTCACAGCAAAAGTCAAGACAGCCAGTTGTGACAGCACAAAAGGACTTGGATGTTGATGGAAACTATAGAGATGGTTCAAAAATCATAGTGAAAACCTTTGCAGACGGTTCTCCAATTACTGCGTCAACATCAGTCGCAATGTATGTAGACAAAACAGGAGCTGCGGTTCAGACGGTTACGGCGGTAGAAGACACAGAAAACGGTGGCTATATAATTGAATTTCCGTTGACAACCGGCGAGCCGGATCAAACATATTATTTTGCGGCACAGGAAGCAAGCAATTATGCATGGAGTGCTAAGGTGGTGCTGCCAGCAGACAATATAACAAAACCAGATATACAAGCAATTTTGGATGTAGATACAGCTAAAGCGCTTACAGATGAGGACTTGAGTACAGATATGACATCAGTAGAGAAAGCTGCAATTCATAATAGCGGTTTACCTGCGTCAATAAGCGTTCCGGAAGGAACTACAAAAGCAGAATTGTTTGACTATTATTTGTTGAATCAAAAAGTGACGATACAGTTGGCAGAACCTTCTGTATATTATGTCCCGGGCAGCAAATATACAACGGTTGCAGTGGATTGGGACATTGCAGAAGATTTTGTTGCGCAAAAGAATAGCGATGGAACATATCAAATTACAATAAATGGTAAGTTTGACGCAGCAGGTTTGAAAAGTCAGGGAATTTCACTGAACGGTGTTGTCACGACAGAAACACAAGATGCAGACATACAGGAGACAGACCTCCGACCAACGATTGTCATAACAGTTTTGGCAAAATCCCGTATGCCGTTTATAACAGAGGATAACCGTCAGATTAATCCGGATGGAACCTATGCACCTTTAGGTTCTGTGTCTATCACAAAATTTGTGGATGGCACTTTCATCACAGCAAACACAAAAATCTTTTTGTATGATAGCTTAGACGCGACTGAACCTGTCGGAGAAGTAAATGGATATGCGGCGGAAGCGGATGGTGCAAACTATAAAGTTACTATACCGTTTACTGCAGGGGAACCGGATCAGACATGGTATTTTGCAGCTGTTGAAGGCGATAGCTTCCTAGAAAGTGATCGCACGGTGTTGTTAAAACAGGACTTGATTGACAGCAAGACAGTTGAAGTGGAAAAAGCATTATCCAAATCTGAGGTGGCAAATGTCTCGGAAATGGTGCTGACAGGTATGCCATACGCGGAACTGTTGCAGTTCCAGTCATATGGTTTGCCGGAATATATTCTGATACCGGATGGAATAACAGTAGCGGAGCTGTTTGCAGATTATGGATTGCAACGGCGTGTGTCCATTCAATTGAAAGAAGAGTCTATTTACTATGACCCGGCGGCAAAATATTCGGTAGTAGGCGTGAATTGGCTTAAACCGAAAAACGACACAGCCGAACCGGATGTAGCGTTAGAAGATACAGATGTCATTTCGTTTGGCGAAACAGATGAAATCACATTGTTAGGTAGTTTTTACGAAAATGAGTTGAAAGCAAGAGCATTGAAACTGGCAGAAGATACACAGATGCCGGTGATAAAACTGCTTAAAATCAGTAAATCGGCTATGCCGAAATTGGAACCAACGAAAAACTTAACTGCTGAAAATAAATATGGAGTAGGTGCCAATGTAACAGTGAATGAACTGATTGACGGCACAAAAGTTGGGGAAAATGCGGTATTGTATGTTTATGAAAATGCAGCGGATACAGAACCGATTGCAACTATAAACGCAGAATCAGATGGTGCTGGCGGATATAAAATTGTCTATCCCTTCACAGAAGGTACGGACGATAGAAATTGGTATTTTTCCATTGACTTAGGTCCCGCCTATGAAGAAAGCGATAAGGCGTTGCTGGCAACAGATGCGTATTGGGAAACTGCACCAAACATTGAAAAAATTCTGACAGATACCGAAGCCAAGGATACAGAAACAATAACAGATGAAGCGCTTGGCGGTATGACGAAAGTGGCAGATGCGGCGGAGACATTCCGTGACAGTGGACTTGTGGCAGAAGTGAGTATTCAGGAAGGTTCCACACCGGAAGAGGTGAAAAACGCCGTTCAGGAAGCAGTTTCCGTGAAATTGACGGGTCCGTCAGCATTCTATGATCCGAACACTGCCTATGCGGCAATACCGGTTGATTGGGATTTAACAGGCTATCAGGAAACCATGGAAGTCGGAGATACACTGGAGGTAACTGGTGTATTTAATGCGCTTGCGATGCAGAATAAAGGCATTAAGCCGGCGGAAGCGCCTGATACTGACCCGCAGCCGACATTAATCTTGAAAATTGTCGCTGCTTCAACAGATGATGCAACAGTGACGTTGACGCCTGGTAATACCACGGAGGAAATTGAAGGCGATTCCTATAATGAAGATGATATTGTTGTTTATTATAGAAAAAAATTCAAAGATACAGGATTTACAGCAGTTGATTCTTTCGGAAATGATGTGTCAAATCAAATTATACGCAGTATCAAAGTGAAAGTATGGAAAGATTTGCCTAACGGTCAAGGTCATGCATTTCCGATTACTGAAGAAAGTACGACATTTGAAGAGACTTCATTTACAAAGGCAGCTGGAAGTGATGTGGATGTTGTTTGGGATGAATTTTCTGAAAATATAGTTGCCGGTACATACACAATGGAATATAAATTAGGCGACAAAGTGTTGGCAACAAGAAATGTACATGTTAGGTATCTGCGCGGCGACATTAACTTGGACGGAAATGTGAATGCAGGTGATATTTCTGATATGATTCTGCACGCTCTTACTGTCAGTGATGCTGTGCAATATTTGAATGATCAAAAGTTTTATACCGGTTATATGAAATATGTTGGGGACGTAAACAAGGATGGAGAGGTAAATAGTGGTGATATTAGTGACCTTGTTCTTAATGCGCTAACTGTTTCTGATATTGTGCAGTATCTCCAACCAGATTATGCTTTACTAGTACCGGAAGAATAAAAGATTACGCCAGTGTATGGCGATTATATATATATTTGATTGGTGTATATTTTAATAAAAAAGTTAGGAGGCAAAAAATGATATGAAAATGAAAAGAGGGTGTGCATTTGTATTGTCATTAGTCATGGTGCTTACCTTATTTGCAGGACTAATGTCAATGAATGTGAATGCAGTAGAAAACAAAGCAAGTGTTAAATTGGAAGTATATGATGTTGCTTCCGATGGTGGATTTGGCACAAAACTTAACACAGAGGGCGAAAATAAAGAGGCTCTTAAACTTGGGAAAGAGTACATTATTGCAATACAGGCATATAATTTCTCAAGTCTTATCAGTGAATATGGATTAAACACAGTACAGTTAGAGGTAAATTATGACTATTCAGCTTTGCAGCAGGCAATGGCATCGGCATCGGGTAGTTATATAGATGAATCTAAATTCCCGGCTTCTGGACGAACAATGTCAGGTGCTGTATATAGTGCATTACCGCATGTAGCGGCTAATTCAAAGGTAGATGGTTTAACTACAGCTGAATATCCTACAGATCCAGATGAGTTTGATAAAGAATTGCGTTGGTTTAATGTAATAGATGAAATGGCTGGCGCTGCACCATATTCAGCATCTTTTTCGATGAAAAGAATAACAACAGAGGAAAATATGGCGAAAATCATAGCACTTGTTAATCCAAGTACTATGGGATATTCTGAGACAACAGAGATGAAAGCCCTTGGGGTTGGCGAAGATAAAAAAATGTTGTTTGCGTTCAAATTCTTGGCAGAAAATATTCCAGATAGCGGTGAAACAACTGTTTCTTTTGAAACAGGAGTTGCATCATCCTTCCTGTTCTCAGCATGGAATGAAGGAGGAGCTGGTTCTACTGTTAGAAACTACACGGCGTTATTGGACCAAGAATTAATGGAAGAACCAGTACCGCTGACACTTGAAATCACAAATCCGTCTGATACCCCTGTTATTGTAGATCCAGAAGATCCAGATGCAGAAAGCAAATGGGCAGAAGCAGTTATTAAAAATCTGGATGAAAATGACCAATATCAGGCAGGCAGTGAAATCCATGTCAAAGGAATTAAACGTGAAGATGGTACTATAGAAAATTTGCCGACTGGATTAAAAGTGAAACTGCTTGATAAAGATGGAACTCAACTGCGCTTTGGCGATGATTCGGTAACAACTGTAGAAGAACTGACTGTAGATGCAGAGACAAATGACTATGTGATTGACTTGACAAAAGTTCGCTATGCGGATGGAAATCTTATCACAGACCAAACACTCTATTTGGTTGTGCAGGAAGATCCTAAGGGTGACAGTGATAAAGTAGAAATCATTGAAAACTCTCCGGCACCAGTGATTACATCAGAAAATGCAACAAAAGTTATTGATTTTGCAACAGGTCAGTTAAGTACAGGCAGTGAAGTGATAATTACACAGGTAAATAAACCTGCGTATTCCGCAGCGCGTGCACTGACAGCTGGCTCTGAAGTGAAAATGTATACTGCTGAAGGTTTGGGAACAGGTGTGGCAGAGGCTACTGTAACAGCAGCAGAAGATGCTACTGATAATGTAGTGAAAGCAACATTCGACTTAAACGGTAAAGATGATGTGAAATACTATTTCACAGTAACTGAGCCGAATGGCGAAGATAAGATACCAAGCATTAAAGCAGAATCCTTGAAAACTGTATTGCAGGAAACTTCTGCACAGCCAATATTGGGCAAAGTGACCAAAGACGGAGCAGCAATTCAATCGTTTGAAATCACTGGCTTGAAAAAGAAAGCAGATGATGCTGCAATTGCACTTGATGAAAATGTTACTTTCACTGTTATGAAAGATGGAGTAGCACTTGAAGAAACTACAGATTATACTGTTTCTGCTGTAGCGGATGGTAAGGTAACAATAACATTTAATACAGCACAGGCGCCGACTGTAACAGTTTCTGCAACACAAACAGTTGATGGTGTAGAACTGTTCCCGAGTAGTGCAGTGGAAGTGGAAATGAAAGTTGGAAAACCAATTTTCGACAGTGTGGACAAAAAGATAGACCCAGTAACCGGTGAAATTGCAAGCGGCAGTACAGCGATTGTAACAAGAACAGAAGATGGACCGATTACAGAAAATGTGGAATTGGTGCTGAAAAAGCAAGATGGAACGATTGTAGAAGGGGCATGTGTTAAATCGGATTCTGAACCATGGACTTGGACAATTACATTGCCGGAAGGCGCTGATCAGACATTCTCTGTAATTGCACAAGATACAACACCGGGATCTATTCTCAAACCTTCTGACCCGGCATATATTGCGAAAAATTCTATCAAACCGGCAGGTATCACAATTACCAATAACTTCACTGCTGAACAGGAAGCTGACAAAACCTATGAAGTGGTTGTTGCACATCTAGAAAATAATGTAGCAATTGGTAAAGATGATAAACTGTATATCTATAAAAAAGGCGACAGTGGCGCAAAAGGTGATTTGATTGCAACAGTAAATGCAACTCCGGTTTCAGCAGTGATGACATTAGCTGACGACAGTGGAGTAACCTATGAATTCAGACATGCATTCAAAACTGCTGACTTAGATTTTGGCGCAGCAGGGACAGATCTCTGGTTAGAAGTAGAACAGACTGTAAATGATATCACTTATATGAAGAGTATTGCAGTACATATGGATCCTGTACCGTCGGAAATCTTCATTAAGAGTGTCATTGATCCTAAAGCAGCAGATGCAAATCTGAATGAAAATGGAATCCCGGCAGTCATTGTAGATGAAAATGTTAGAGATGCAGAACAATTGGCTGCGATGAAACCCTATCTGTTCAAGAACCGTGTAGCAATTCCAGAAGGAACTGCACTCAGTAAAGCAGATTTGGAAGGTTATACGCTGAACGACAAAATAGTTGTTGAGTTCAATGTTGCGGTGACAATTGATGGTATCAAATCCAAATATCATGCAGTGCCGATAACTTGGACAGAAGCAAACTTTGAAGAAGAAACCAGAACTGCAATTGATGAAGTAACAATTACAGAAGAAGAAGCAACCGAAGAAACACCTGCGACAAAAATAGTAACAATTGAAGGAGGCGCTACATCTTCTGAGTTCAAACTCTATGGTATGGCGTATGATATGAGTACTGTTTTGACAGGTACAGATGCAACAAACTTCACAGCAGATGATTCTCACAACGCGAAACCGGAAGTAACACTGGTTGTGAAACAGATGCCGAAGCTGGAATTGGCAGAAGGTAACTGGAATGAAACTGTCGAAGGTGAAAGACCGGCAGGAGAAGAAACTACTGTTCATACATATGTTCACTGCTATTACCGTGATCCTGGATTCACAATCAAAAAAGGTGGCGTAGAACTGTCTAGCGATATATTGCAGACAGAAATGGATAAAGTAGCACGTACAGCTTATGAAGGTGAAACCGCTCTGGAGAACAACTTCACGGCTGAGGATACATTTAAAGCAGATGAATTAATTGATATCTTTGATATCTTGAATGAAAACAGCACAATCACTGATGAAAATTCTCCAACTGGTCAAAGAAAGATTGGCGTATATAAACATGGAGATTATACAATTAAATATGTATACCGCTATGAAGATACAGAGGGAGACGATCTGATTACAGTGAAAAATGCGACTGCAGGTGCAGAGCACATCGTAGAGATAACAGCAGAACGTAAACTCATTGTTAGACAGAAACGTGGAGACGTAAACCTTGATAGCTTTGTAGATAGTGGTGACATCAGTGACGTGGTATTGCACGCGTTATCAGTATCCGACCCGATACAATATTTCCAGGATAATAAATATTTTGATGGCTTCATCAAATTTGTTGCGGACGTAAATATTGACGATTCCGCCGACGCTGGTGATATCAGTGACTTGGTACTGAACGCATTGACAGTTTCAGATGCTGTGCAGCATTTGAAACAGGATTATCAGGATTTCTTGGACGTAGAAAAAGTAACGCGTCCGTAAGAAAGGTCATAATAGATGATGGGGGAAAGATATCCCTCATCATCTAATCATGATAAAAATATAATTAAATTCAAGAGGAGGAACTAATCAGATGAAGAGGAGAAAAATAGCGGCATTATTGGTATCATTTGCCATGATGTGTAGCTTGTTTGTTGGCTTAACAGCAACATCCTATGCCGCCGCTGATACAGCGACGCTTAAATTAGAGGCATATCGTGTAACAAACCCGGGTGTAGGCAAAGGTACATTTGGTGCTAAAATAGGCTCGACTGAGGAGTTAGAAGTTGGCGACGAAATTATCATTGCAGTGCAAGCATATAATTTCAAAAAACTTGTTGGTGAATATGGTTTAAACACAGTGCAGGTAGAAGTAAACTATGATTATACTGCATTGCAGCAGGCAATGGTTGCTTCAAAAAATGTATATATCGAAGAAACTACTTATCCTGCCAGTGGGCGAACCATGGCTAGCAACGTATATAGCGCTTTATCGTATGTAGCAGGTGGTTCTCAAATCGATGGTGTAACGACAGAAGACTACCCTGAAAACGCAGATGAATTCGATAAAGAATTGCGTTGGTTCAATATACAGGATGGTATGGCGGGTGCTTCGCCGTATTCAGCATCTTTTTCACTGAAAAAGATAACAACACAGGAAAACATGGCAAAAATCATAGCACTTGTTAACCCGAGTACTATGGGATATTCCGAAACAAACGAGATGAAAGCAATCGGAAGCGGCGAAGATAAAAAAATGCTGTTTGCTTATAAATTCGTAGTAAAATCAGTACCGGCAAGCGGAAATACAACTGTTTCTTTTGAAACAGGGACTGCATCAGCGCTTTTGTTCTCAGCATGGAATGAAGGCGGAAGCGGTTCCACTGCTAGAAACTATACTACGTTGACAAGTGGCGGCTTCTTGAATGAGGTACAACCGCTCACATTGAACTATGCAGTTCCGAAGACAGATGCACCGACAGGTACATTGACGACATATGACACTACAGGAAATAAACGTACTGTTAACGTAACATCTGATGTAACAGATACAACTATCAAAGTATATGCAGATGCAAACAAGACAAATTTGATTGCAACTGGAACAAAAGGTTCTAATTCTGTTGACGTGGCAAGAGCTTCTGCAGCAGGCGATTCTGCTATTGTGAAAGCATTGAACCTTGGTAAAGTTTGGATCACAGCAACCAAAGATGGACTGGGTGAAAGTAATGCAGTTGCATTGACAGCTACAGCTCGTCCGAACGAATCTAAACTGACTGCAGCACCGACTGTATCCGGCAGTTTTTCTGTAAAAGTAAATGGTGCGGTTACTACAGCTGGTCTACCGACTTCTATTACAGTACCATTTACCTATAATACAAGCACCGGTGTTGAAACAGGTACAATCCAGAGTGCAATCCCTGTTACCTGGACATGGACAACTCAGCCGACTACAGCAGGTACAAACGCAGTAGCAAAAGCTACATGGGGCAATGCACCTGCAGGACTTACAAAACAAGCAGATATTGACACTTATGCACCATCGGTTAACGTTGCAGTTTCGGCAGCAAGTTATACTGGTGCAACAGCAACAAGTCCGGCTGCAAAAACAGCAAAAGAAGCATTTGAGGCAGGCTGGAAAACAGAAGCAGAATTGGCAACATGGCTGAACGCGAATGTAAAAGTAAACACGACTAAAGAAGGCGGCGTAACAGCGCAAGAAACAACTACTTGGACAAAGACAAACGGCACCTTTGATGTAAAAGGTGGTACGTATACCTATGAATCCGCTGCTTTTGGCGACAAAAAAGCAACGATCACAGTGAAAGTAACACCGGTAACAGGTGAACTGGGACCAAGAGCAAAAAATACAACCATTGAAGTGACTGCATTGGATGAAGATCTCAACGTAGTTGAAAGACCGACAACCAATGATGCATTAATCGCTTTGGCTCCGGTAACCGCAAATGTATACTATGGTGAAACAAATGGAACAGTAAATCTGAGCTGGACTGTGGACGAATTGAAAGCAGGCGATGCAGCACTGTCAGACGGCGATGAACTGGGTACATTGGTTCGTACAGTAACTTTGCCGGCAGATTTGGCATGGCTGACAGTTTCTCCGAATGCAGCTCCGGATAAGGTAAAAGTAATTGCGAAAGCTTCTGTTGGCGGTATCAGAGCAACAGCAGCAAATATGCCTGGCACAGATAATGACATGATTAGAGTAAAAGCGGCGAATCAGGAAGAAGCTATCATGCAGAAATTGGTAGCAAAAGCTGGCGCTATCATCGAAGTATATGACAGCAAAGAAGCAACAGAGCCTACTATTACGCATACTGTCACAGATGAAGAAGCGGCAGCAGGTCAAGTTCTGTTTACCACAGATAACTTCAAGACAGCAGGCAGCACACGTTATGTTGGTATTAACTATAACGGTATGAAAACACCGGGTAATAACCGTATCACAATGACAGTAGCTACAGAACCAGCAGTGACATTCACAGGTACTGCAACTTCTGTTAGAGAAGGTTCTACAGTAACTGAAACAGCAAGCCTGAATGGTGCTTATACATTCGTTGCTGATAGTCAGACATGGACGAGCAGCGCGGATGCAACACTGACTGCTACAGCTAATGCAGATAAAGCAACAGCAACCATCAGAGGTATTGCAGCGGGTACAGCAACTGTGACTTTCACAGCAAAAGTAGCACATCCGTTCGCAGAAGAACTGCTTGCAGCAGATCCGGATGCTGATAATACAGAAGTTGAAGTGACTGCAACAAAAGCATATTCTGTAAGCAAACAATCTCAGCCGAGCACTCCGTCTACACCGTCTACAGGTACACGTCCTGGCACTAGCAGCAGACCTTCTGGCGGCGTTGTGATTGTTCCGTCTGACACACAATATTTCATTGATATTGACAACATCACTTGGGCAAAAGATAAAATCAATGCTCTGGCTGAAAGAGGTATTGTTGAAGGTGTTGCAGACAAAATCTTTGCACCGAACAATACTGTTACAAGAGCAGAATTTGCAAAAATGATTGTTGGCGCATTTGGTATCTATGATACAAATGCAACAATGGACTTTGTTGATACAGTAGGTGCTGAAAATGAATGGTACTATAAATATGTAGCTTCTGCTGCAAAACGCGGTATCATTCTGGGTTATGAAGAAGACCATACCTTCCGTCCGACACGTACAATCACTCGTGAAGAGATGTGCGCTATCGTTGTTCGTGCTTGCAAAGCAACAGGTAGAACATTGGTTCAGAAACATCAGCCGATTACCTTCGATGATGATGCTAGTATCATGGGTTATGCAAAAGAATCTGTTGACCTGATGACAGGTGCTGGTATCGTTGATGGTATGGGTGAAAATATGTTCGTACCGAAGGGAAGCGCTACAAGAGCACAGGCTGCTAAAATTATCTATGATGTAACTATTGGATAATTAAGTAGCATAAGTAATATACAGGGCGAGTATATAGCATTTTGAATGGACAGTATAAAAAAGGGAAATCCCGCGGGCAGCTTGTCCGCGGGAGCACCCCATTCCTATGGTTGCATGGGAATATATTTATACAGGAAAGAAGAAATGACTGATATGCTCGCTTTGTTATATTATGATAGATTCTAAAAAAGCGATTAAGAGACAAACAATCCATAGAATTTACAAAAAAGAACGCATTGCGTGAAGGGGTGGACAGCACGGGAGCCCAAGTTACGTGACATTAAACTGTGCAGAAGGAAATTGCAGAGAGCAGACTGTTAGAAAAGAAAAGGCCAAAGGAAAGGTTACAAGGTTGCGAAAAGAAGCCTGTTAAAGAGACAACCCTGAAGGAACCTATATATTGTGTGGAGATAAGCTATGCAGAAAGCAAACTATGTAGCCGCAAGGGGAGATGGAAAGCCAAGCGGAACGAATTTTATGAAAGCAATTTGCATGGCGATAAAACCATACGAAAAACTGATGTAGAAAAAGCCATGCGGGCAAACTGTGTAGGAGAAAATTACGGGAGAAAGACTATGTAAGGAAGTTATATCAGAAAAACGACACACGTGAAAACGATGCAAGCCCTCGGCTATGTGGCAAAATCTGAGCAGCAGAACCCTACAAAAATAATATTGCGCTGATGTGAAAACAAAGAGAAGACTTTTTTGTAAATTGTGTGGAGATGTATAAAAGGCGGCGAAGACAAGAAATAGTTTTAAACGCTGTGCGGACATACAGTTCACATGAAAATCTGCCTTTTGATTCAGGCAGTGTATCTGTACACTGAACAGGGCAGAAAAAGTGAGTGATAAAAGCAGTACACAAGAATAATGAAAGGGGCGATATACAATGAAAAAGAGAGACATACTGCTATTACTGGTATCCATTTTGATTCTCACTTCCATGGTGGGGATTTCCGCTGCTGATGAAGCAGAAGAAGTGGTACCGGAGAATATCAAAAGCGGTATTACATTTCAAGTGCTTAGAGAATCTAAAAAAGTGGAAGAAATCGTTGTCGGTGACATGATTCAATTGGAGGTATGGGTCTATGACATTGCGCCGCAGGCAATTGTATTGCCCATTAAATTTAATCCCAAAGTGTTGCAGGTTGTTGACAAACGGCAGGGAGAAAACACTTATACGCCTGTGACAAGTGGATTTAAATCAGCAGAGGATAAACGAGTGGGGAATGCCGGATTTCAGACGTATTCCAACCCTACATATGACACTACGACATGGGAACCGACCTATTGGAACGGCAGTGTTCAATTTTACAAAAGTTATCCGTATCTGAATAATGAAACGGGTATTTATAAATTCTTTTTCTGGTCGGACAATCCGTTCACAGCCAAACAGCCGAACAAAAAATTGTCCATTAACTTTCGAGCAATTGGAGAAGGCGACTGTGGTATCGGTATTGCAACAAAAGAAGACGGAGATCATCTGGCAGAAGAAGATGTTGACGGACGCAATGAATATTATGATGTTTCCTCGGCGCAGGGCGCAGTGGTAGCGTTCCCTAATAAAGACATGTATTTGCCGACGGAGGACATGGAGTTTGACCCATCCAGTGCGGTGGTCTATACAGACATAATTAACAAAGTGAACTGTAAAGTGGTCAGTGTTAAGCCGAATTTCAGCCAAGGCAGTAGTATCGGCGGCGGAAGCAGCAGTGTAACAGCGGCACCGGCGACAACGCCG
>CATIYX010000170.1 GCA_949739095.1 uncultured Clostridia bacterium
AACGAGCAGAAGTGTTTCAATAGACATTCCTTTATACCCGAGTTCAATGTCGCCACAGAATTTTTCCGTCACGTGAAGCCGTTTTGACATCTCGCGGCGTGTGATTCCCATTGCTTCGCGGGTCCGTCTGATTCTGTTTCCGGAACCAAGCTTATCGTAATCTAAAGCCATCTTTTCGCACCCCTTTCTTTAAAATACTTTTCTTGCCGCCACTGCTTGTCCCAGCAATGGAAGCGGTAAGTGAGATCCTTATTGCTATTATACTAAATTGCTATGCAGATATCGTATAATATACGCTTTGGATATATTATATCCTGAGATAGTAGTATCATAAATGCACCAATGGAGATGAATTTTATAACTTATAGGAGAAATGAGTAAAATTAGGATAAAACAGCATTATACGCGGGGAAATAGCATATAGCGATGCTTTAAGATATAGACTATCTGTCAATAACAGAATACCCTGTCGGAACATGGACTGATGGATACCGAATCCCATAGGTCCTGCACTTAGAAAAAGTTTTGTCCTTTCGCCTTTTCACTTTTACAAGCGTATTGCAAAAGCGAAGAAAGGCGAACCATATCGCTGTGCGGAGAAATCTGCTCCGGGACGGAATGTATGGGAATAGTGTTATTTTCGCACCGTTACCGCAGGACGTACGCCCGCTGTTTCCTCGGCATCACGCATCAGGACAAATCCATCGGTGCCCACAACCCGCTGCATACTGTTGTTCGCGCCATATGGTGCGAGCAGCCACCAATCAGCACTGCGCCCAGCAGGAAAGCTGCCAAACATTTCCGGCGTAGGCAGATATACATTGTCCATTGTTGTCTTATAATAGGAGGTCTCCGCCAAATCTGCCGTGCGGCGCGGGTCAAAATGCCAAAATAACGCGTGTTGTCCGCCTTCCCGTTGTCCCGCATAGGGTTCGGATAACAGTTCCCGTTGCTCTACCGTCACCAACCGTTGCACTTCTTCCGGCGTAAACTGTGCCAAAAATGTGCTGCCCAGCCAGCCGCGCAAGGTACTGTCGCTCCATAAATTGCTGCCTTTCTCATCAAACGGGCGGGTCGTCACCACGTCACGGCATACCAGTGTCATGGTTTCCTCGTCCTCCCGCACGATT
>CATIYX010000171.1 GCA_949739095.1 uncultured Clostridia bacterium
CTGTTGATTTATATGTTGTTTTTTGAGGAGAAACAAGGTGGAAAAGAAAAAAATCTGCATTGAAGCCGCATGGGCGGGCGTTCGTATGGATAAGGTAGTGCCGGAACTGCTGCCGGAGCTGTCGCGTTCCTATGTCCAGACGCTGGCAGGAGAGGGGCGGGTGCTGGTGAATGGTCGTCCTGTCAAGCCGAATGTAAAGGTGAAAGAAGGTGACAGCGTGGAGGTGGACGTGCCGCCGCCGCGTAAGCTGGAAACCCAGCCGGAGAATATTCCACTGGACATTGTTTATGAGGACAGTGAATTACTGGTTGTTAACAAACCGCAGGGCATGGTCGTGCACCCGGCGGCGGGGAACTATGAAGGCACTTTGGTTTCGGCGTTGTTGTATCATTGCGGAGAGAACCTGTCCGGTATTAACGGCGTACTGCGTCCCGGTATTGTCCACCGCATTGACAAGGATACCAGCGGATTGCTGATGGTTGCCAAAACAAATGAAGCGCATGTATCACTGGCGGCGCAAATCAAAGAACATTCTTTGACAAGACGGTATTTGGCATTGGTACGCGGCGGGTTTTCGCAGCCGGAGGGCACGATAGACCAGCCCATCGGACGCAACCCCAAAGACCGCAAGAAAATGTGTGTCACGCGGCAGCAAGGCAGCCGTGAAGCGGTGACGCACTATCATGTTTTGGAGCGGCTGGGACCGTATACGTTGGTGGAATGCCGTTTGGAAACAGGGCGTACGCATCAAATCCGCGTGCATATGAACCATTTGGGTCATCCGGTGGTGGGCGATCCTGTTTATGGTGCGCACAAGGAAAAGTTTCAAACGAACGGACAATTGCTGCATGCCGCCTGCATTGGATTTATTCATCCGAAAAGCGGAGAATATATGGAGTTTTCCGCACCGGTACCACAGCAGTTTGAAAAGGTGCTTGGGCTGTTGCGCGGCAAATATGGACAACAGGGAGAAGCATAGGAGAAATGCCGGACAGTATTTTGTTCCTCTTAATATGCCGTTGCTGTTTTTTGCTTTTTCTTAACTTTTTTAAAAATCATTTAAGATAGTTTAGGAGAGGGAATCGAGGATTTTGAGATAGTTCAGGCAATCGGAAAAGCCGCGCCGGTAGAGAAACCGTTCAAAAAGAGAATTGAGCATTTCAAGGGAAGAAAAATATCCTTCCAGCAGGTCGGTATGCCTTGGATTGGCAAGGTCGATAATGGAGAGCGCTGCCTTGTCTCTCTGTTTGTAGAGTTCGTATTCCGGTGTTTGTTGGAACGCTTCATATGCTTCTGCATAGCGTTCCTGAATGAATTGTTCAATTTGCTCGTTGAGTTGATTGTTCATCATAATATCAATCCTTTCTAAAATACATGTTATTTAGGATAATGAAATTATATCACTGAAAGTTGCAATTGTCAAGTAGTTTTGAGTAGAAAGAAGTGAAAAAATGAAAGAACTTGGAAATCGGTTAAAAAATCTCCGTGAAATGCATGGATTAACACAAAGCGCAGCGGGAGCATTGATTGGTGAACCGGTGGGGAATTATCAGAACTACGAATATGGGGATAGCAACCCTTCTATTGAACAGTTGATTATATTTGCAAAAGAATTTCATTCTTCTATAGAATATATAACACGTGGCAGAGAAAATAGATTAATTTATACAAACGAAACAATTAGTTTTCATGAACGGTTAAAAGAATTCCGTAAAAAACATAATCTAACGCAACAACAGCTTGCGACTATTTTGAATATGAAACCGCAAAATTATCAGAAATATGAATATGACATAACAATTCCGACATTAGAGCGAATTATGCAATTAGCAGATATTTTCGGCGTCACTATGGACGACATGGTGGGACGGGTAAGAAAATGAAAAAAATTAGAATATGGTTAAAGAATCTCTGTGAAATGCATGAGATAACGGAAAAGTATTGATAAATGGTAAAAAAGACCTGTTTTGATTACTTAGTGTAGAAAACTAAAGTTGCAAATAAGTAAAAAAGCCTTCCCGCCCGCAGGCGGGCCGTTTGTAGGGGTGCGGGGAGAATCGGAACTCCCCGCGTTTTTGGTACTTTTTGCTCCAAAAAGTACAATTCGCGTCGCGGCAGCGACAGGATAATCACGCTCCTGCTGCCGATAGCAAGAGACCTTTTGCGGCAGGGAAATGCCTTCGCGCAGGGGAAAGATCCCCGCGTTTCATTTACCCAAAATTGGTGCGGAAAGAATTCGGTGTTGTGCCCTCCTGCCGCCGGAATAAGCGACCGAAATAGACTGGGTCATGGAATCCGACAAGCGCGCTGATTTCACGGACAGTGAGATCTTTGCGACTCACCAAAAGTTCTTTGGCTTTTTGCAGACGAACGCTGTGCAAAAAGCCAAATGGGGTGGTGGCATAATCGCGGCGAAATGCACGGCACAGCGCATATTTGTTCATGTTTGCCTGCTGCGCGATGTCATCCAGTGAGATATCCTCCGCATAGTGCTCACAAATCCAGGTGCGTAAAGATTCTAAATTATTTGTTGCAACGGTGTTTTTTGATTCCAGAGCATCTATAAGAAATTGATATAATTGAGCAGATAGTATATGCGCAGGAGAATTTTGCGCGGCAGAGTCCATTAAGGACTGATGTTGTTGGTGCAGGAGAGGAAGACGGCGGGGGAAAAAGATGGAAACAGGCGGCACAGAAAAATATTGCAGTAAGTCTTCTGTGCTGTTGCCATCAAAACAAACCCAGCGTGTAGTGAAGGGTTCTTCAGTTGCATGATAGCTATGCGGCGTATTTTTGTGGAGAAACCAAAAGCATCCCTGCACCAGCGAAACAGTTTGTCCTTCGTAGTCCAGCACTCCTGCACCATGTGTTACAAAAATAAGCTGATGATAGGGAAAACCTTCCTGCCGAATAATAGATTCTTGATTTTCCTGCCGTCCTGTACCTGCGAGGTACAGCGGCAGGATTTTTTCTTGTTCACTGAGCATGGGAAAATACATGGTTTCAACCTGCTTTCTGTGCAATATTGTCCTATTATCTGCAAAATGATTCTATTTACAAGTATTTCTCTTTGTGATATGATTGCAATATCATTATACTATAGATAGAACGATTTGGCAAGGAGGAATGGGAAATGAAAGAAAAACAGGGGTCTATCATATCTGGATTTACCCATATACTGCATGGTGGGGACTATAATCCGGAGCAATGGAGAGATACGCCGGAAATCTGGAAAGAGGACATGCGTCTGATGAAGCTGGCAAACTGCAATACCATGTCGGTTGGTATTTTTTCATGGGCAATGTTGGAGCCGGAGGAGGGCGTTTTTGATTTCTCCTTTTTGGACACGGCAATGGACAATATCGCGCGAAATGGTGGAAAAGCTGTGCTGGCAACACCGAGCGGCGCGCGTCCGCATTGGATGAGCGATAAATATCCCGAGGTGCTGCGGGTTTTACCCGACCGTCAGCACGCGCTGTTTGGTGTGCGGCATAACCACTGTTTCACTTCACCGGTCTATCGGGAAAAGACAGCGAAAATTA
>CATIYX010000172.1 GCA_949739095.1 uncultured Clostridia bacterium
GATGTCTGCAGCATCTGCCAAGAAGGTAGCAAGAATGCTTTCATCCGTTTCTTCTTCCTCTTCTTCCGCTTCCAGCAACGCCGTAGTATCTTCCCCATCCGCAGCATCTTCGTTTTCTATTTCAGAGACTGCCGCGGTGTCTGCAGCATCTGCCGAGGAGATGTCAAGAGCACTTTCATCTGCTTCGTCTTCCTCTTCTTCTTCCGCCTCCAGCAATGCTGTGATACCTTCCACATCCACGCCTTCCTCTTCTGCTGCTTCTAAAAATGCTTCTATTTTCGCCTGTGCTGTTTCAAATTCACCCACCTGTTCTTCATAGGCAGAAGAGCCGATACCAAACAAATGGAAGCCATCACCAAACAAACCGTCATTTGCCCAATCCGTTGCCCATGTTCCCACTGTTGTGACGGATACATAGTACACAAGAAACATCACGACTGCAAAAATCGGCAATGCCAGAAAACGGTTGGTTACAACGCGGTCAATTTTATCCGATGTGCTGAGTCCCGCACGTTTTTTGCGCACGCATTGGTGCATCAAACCGCTAATATATTCATACCGTTCGTTTGTGATGATACTTTCTGCATCGTCATCCAATGCTTCCTCAGTACATCCAATAATTTCTTCCATTTTTGTATTCAACAAAACGTTCTGCAACACTTTCTTGTCCCGTTCAAACACTTTCACGGCGAACCAACGTTTTTGCTCCTGCGGAATATCTGCCGGAAGCAAATCCGCAAGGGTATGTAATGCAGTTTCCACCGGTTCGCTGAACGTATGTTGTGCCGGTGTTTGTTTTCCGCTTTTTGCCAGTGCAGCAGCTTTTTTCGCAATTTCCTCCACACCCATGCCTTTAAGAGCGGAAATCTCCACAACTTCGCATCCCAGTGCAGCGGACAGCTTTTTCACATCAATTGTGTCGCCGTTTTTCCGCACCACATCCATCATGTTTAGTGCAACAATGACCGGAATTCCCAGTTCCATAACCTGTGTTGTTAAATACAGGTTTCGTTCAATATTGCTGCCGTCCACAATATTAATGATAGCATCCGGCTGCTCCTTCGTCAAGTAGTCGCGCGCAACCACTTCCTCCAAAGTGTAAGGTGACAAGGAATATACCCCCGGCAGGTCTACCAGCTGAACATCCGACTGTCCCTTAATTTTACCTTCTTTTTTCTCTACCGTCACGCCCGGCCAGTTACCAACATGTTGGCTGCTGCCTGTCAGGGCGTTAAACAACGTTGTCTTACCACTGTTCGGGTTACCGGCAAGCGCTATTTTTACTGACATGTTTCTTCCTCCAATCTTTTTGTATCCGGTTTGTTCTCGCTAACCAACGAGTACTATTTTTTCTCAGTTTAGCAAATCTCAATCATTTCCGCATCTGCTTTGCGCAGCGACAATTCATAGCCGCGCACCGTCACCTCTACCGGATCGCCCAGCGGTGCTACTTTACGCACCTTGATTTCACATCCTCGCGTGATACCCATGTCCATGATACGGCGTTTGACCGCGCCTTCTCCATGCAGCCGCGCTACTGTTACCGTCTGTCCGCATTTGACCTCTTTCAACGTTTTCATTACTCCGCCCTCCTTTTTTATATCGCTATTTTCCTTGATTTAAGGTTTCTTTTATCAATTATCCCCACAGTTAAATGATAATTTTGTTCGCCATTGCACGGCTGATTGCTACACGAGAATCCTTCACGTTCACAATGACATTCCCGCCCATCTCTGATACAACGGTCACTGATGCACCTTGTACAAATCCCAGATTTTCCAAAAACCGTTTGGTTTCCTCTCTGCCGCCCACTTTTTTCACCGAAGCAGGCATTCCGACTGTTGCCATTGTTAAAGGCATCATGATTCCCTCCCCTTTTTCTACAAAGTTAGTTTCTGCAAACCAATAAACAATATTTTAGGTTAGGATTTCCTAACCACCTTATAGGTTAGCACATCCTAACCGATTTGTCAAGTATTTTTTTGCCGAAAATAGAAATTTTGTAAAAGAATTTGAAATTTATCACATAATATGATATGATAGAAGAAATGTATTTGTGCGCGCTAAAAAACAGATGATGATTATACCGAAATAGATATAGAACGCGACTGAAATTGTAAGGAGGAACTCGAATATGAAAATTCAGGAATCGGCTGAAAACTACTTAGAATCCATTTTAATTTTACATCAGCGAAATGGCTCTGTCCGTTCCATTGACGTGGCAAACGAACTGGGATTCACCAAACCCAGCGTGAGCATTGCCATGAAAAATCTGCGGGAAAATGGATATATCACGGTAGACGATGGCGGGATAATATCACTTACAGACAAAGGGCGGGATATTGCCGAAACAATGTATGAACGTCATACACTGCTCTCCAGCTGGCTGGTACGTCTCGGCGTAGATGAAAAGACTGCTGTCCAAGACGCCTGCCGCATGGAACACGTGATTAGTGCAGAAAGTTTCGCTGCTATCAAACGCCATGCTGCACAGGGAGAGAAATAAAACAATCTCAACTTATATTTCAGAATTAAAAAACGAAGCTGTTGCTTTTCGCACAGCAAAAGAGGGTGTTGCTTTCGCAGCACCCTCTTTTTCATAGCTTTTGTGTACTTATTTTACTTCGTTATATGTTTGGAATGCCGGTACTTTCAATTCAAACCATGTATCTCCTTTGATAACCCGTGGTGTATATGTGCTGTATAGCGCTTCTTTGTTTTGAATCTGACCTGTTTTGGGGTCTTCATATTTAGGAAAATAGGTCATTTTCGCGCCACTGTCCGTCACTTCAAACGCCGGGTCCATCTGAATCGTAATAGTACTTTGGTCTGCTTTCAATACCTGATAACCAAACCCTGATGTATCGCCAAAGATGGAATGTCCCCACAAGCCTTCTACGGATTCCGGCAGACTGCCGCGCACTTTAATTTGGTTGGGTACGGATTCTCCGTCAGCGCTGCCGCGTGTTTCCAGAACCTTGAACAAATAATCATTTCCACCCTGCGCCTGAACCGTTCCCGCGTCAATGCTGCCCGCACCGTAGAAATAAGTCCATACAACTTTGCCGCTGTCCTTTTCTTTGCGCAAAGCAGCATAGTTACCAGAGAAAGTCATGCCCTCAAACTGACGCTCTTTTTTGTCATTGCTGACATAGATATAGTCTACGCTATCGCCCAAATCCACTTTTGCCAGAACGCACATGGGGTCTTTATCCTCCGGCTGCAACCATTCAATGCCTTTCACGCGTGCGGTTTCTCCGTTTCGGAACGCTTCATAGACGCCGCCGAACATTGTCGTATCATTGGGTGATACATCCACGCGCTGATACATATGCATTCCCGGATATTTATCTTTATCTGCTACCACATTTTTCACGCGGCGCATGGTCGGAAATTCTGAGAACGCCACTGCTGCGTTCGGATTTCCTTTCATGAATACATTCAGCGTTGTGCCGCTGTCTTTTCCACGCCAACTGAAGGAATAATCCTCGCTTGTTTCCGTGCCGCGCGGCGACGAGAGCGCCGAATCTGCTGCCACAATACCACCGGAGCGTCCTATGGCTGTCAGCCAGTTGCCGATTTTTCCGGATATCGCTTCCGACAAATTCAAGCTTGTCGTGAAATCTACATCTTCTTCCTCTACCTGCCGCAAGAAGTTTTCATGGACCGTGCCACCTTTCATACGCTGAATATCCAACGTATACGAATGGTTTTCATCTGTTGCAATCATCATCACCAGTCGACGTTTAAAATCAATGCCCTCCGGCGCCGTCATCGGCTGACTGCCTTCTGTTAGCTGAACCTGTTTCCCATTGCGCGAACCATCATCATAGCCCAGCAAATTCGGTCTGGTCGTACGTGTTCCCAGTGAACTGTAGCTTGGCGTTTGCGGTGAGGACACCCAGGAACAGTTATGCAAATACGCATTCATATGGATATACCGGTTTGCTGCCGGTGTAAAGACATAGCCGCCGTCCGGCAGAACCTCCATACCCGCGCTCCACATGCTCAGTCCCAGAAAATCGCCATGATAGTGTCCTGCACTATAGGGCAGACCTTCGCTTAAAATCGGGAATTTCAGATTGATTTGCTGCGCCTCTTCGGTGTTTCCGTGTTTCATGGCGTACAATCCAAAATGTCCCATCTCTAAGTTTTCCAAATATTCTTCCTTAATAGGTGCATCCACTGTGTGATCCTGTGTGAAATGTGTGTCATGCATTGCGATTGCAGTACCATCCGGAAATTTAAAGGTTTTATTTAGACCCTGCATTTTTGCCATCAACGGCCAGCGGTCGTTCATGTTTGTGTTGCCGTCCAGCACAATACCAAGACGTTTGTCCACATATCCATAGGGGTCTCTGTATAAATGAATCACATTGACAGCTTCGGAACCATTTCCTGAAAACTGCTGTCCATAGGAAAAAGTCCCTTCACTCCACATGCCGTCTGCATGCCACTCGTTACCGGTCATACAGGTATCCAGCGCACTGATTACATCGCGCATACGGTCCGGGTCATTCAAAACCAGCGCAATACCTGCCGCGTTTTTCAACCAATAAGCGCCGCGGTTATCGTAATAGCTGCCGGCATTAAGATTGATGATATAATCATGGGCTTTGCGGAACCATTCCTCCACTTTTTCGCGCACATCTACACCTGTTTGCTCGCTGAGTTCTTCCCAATAGGGAGAATTGTAAACGCGGTCATAGGCAAACACGCACAGACCCGGCAAAGAAGTAGACCGTTTCCCGAAATCACTTAGCGCTATATTTGGAATTTTATCATAGCCAATCGCTCCATGATATAGCATGGTAATAACACGCCGCGCGATTTCTTCATTCTTGTCCTCTCCAACGCCGCTTTCATCATAATTAATACTCATTACTGCTGCGACCCGTTCATAGCCGGGACGCACTGAATAATCCGCAAGTCCTGCTTCCTGTACATCAACATAGGTAGCAATTTCTTCCAAATCCATCTTCATATAGGGTTCCGCTTCTGCCTCACGCGCCTCAGCATTTTGCTGAACAATGGTACGATGACTCGAAACCAGCATCCAACGGATATCATTCAAGGCATATGGATGTGCAATATCGCTACTGTTTGGTTTAAAATAAACCGTTTCAAATTCATCTGCAATGTTCTGCGGCAGCGTTTCTCTGCTACCCAGTGTTACCAAGCCGCGCGGGTCCCAGGTTACCTTTTGACCCAGCGCTTCCGCAATGGCACGAACCGGCAGGAATGTACGGTTGTCTCTGGTGCGCGCCGGCGCATCTATCGCCTGCACTTTCCCATTCCTCCGTATCTGATTACTGCCAATAGTGACTTCCACCGTGTCGCTGCCTTTTTTCACAGTCGCTGTCTGACTGCCTTCGTCCCAGTCTACCTGTGCGCCTAACGCCTCCGCCAGAAAACGCACCGGTAAAAATGTACGGTCATCCTCTTCAAACGGCATCACTGCCACATTGTCAGGGTCAATCCGTTTTTCTTCTCCCTTCACATAGGCGCGGGGACGGCCGATATGCAGTAGCACAGACTCTGCCGCTACTGTTTGTGCCGTCTCTGTTTCCACAGTCTGGATATCTTCTATGGATTCCGACTGAATATCCTCCGCCGCAGATACAGGCAGGATACTCAGGCAAAGGCAGAGCGCAAACAATATCCATTTTTTCCATTTCATAGCTATCTGTCATCCTTTCTCCATATCGGCGGGCGCTATGCGCCC
>CATIYX010000173.1 GCA_949739095.1 uncultured Clostridia bacterium
ACGCATCCATTCGCCGTTGCCCCAACCGTATGAGCCGAAAAGAGCAACATTTTTTCCTGCAAGCTGTGCTTCAAGATCTGTAAAGAACGGCTCAAATTGGCTTTCTTCCAAAACTTCTGCACCCATAGCAGGGCAGCCTAAGATCAAAGTGTCATATTCTGCTGCTTTATCGGCCGTTATCTCCGAAACATTAAATAGTTTCGTTTCGCTGTTGACTTCTTTTGCTCCGTCGAGTACAGCCGATGCCATAGTTTCAGTATTACCTGTACCGCTCCAATAAATAATTGCTATTTTACGCATATGTAAAAACCTCCTAAAAATATATTTAACAAATTATCAAAGGATAATATTGTTTTTGTGTTTCATGTGACAAAGTTAGTTTGCCGTTGCATACGCGTCATTCAATGCACACGCGCTTGAAGATGTGTAATGTACGTATGCGCACATAATGGTAGTGCATTCTATCGTGTCCGCCGATCATTACAGCACACCTTCTATGCTATAGCTTGCATTGCAAACTATTTTATGCTGTGCAAAACAACTCTTCAAGAGTTTTGCCTTCATTTATACGTTTCACTACCGCCTTGCGGCAGGCAGTATATCTGCCAAACATCTTTTTTGCGTTGTCTGCGTCTGCATATACTTTCCATTCACCTGTTAATAAACATTTTTCATCTCTGTGGTTAATAAAACCGTATATATCGTGTATCGGATAACCTAAAAACGCGCCTATCTCGTGAGGAAATTCCGCTGTTCTATCACACCCTGACATGGTCCTTGCTCTTAAAAGTTTAAGATATTCGCTTAGTGAAAATTGATTGGGATAACCATGTTTTACAAGTAGACTTCTTATCTGGGGAGTAGTAAGATACTCACAAAGATTTTTACGGCGGGAAAGAATTATTAAAATTCTTTCTTCACATTCGCATAAAGTTTCTATGTAAATATCTTTTCTATTCAAAATATTATTAAGTTCCTTAACTTCCGACAGTATGTTTGGATTTTTTGATTTGTTATATGTTGCAATATTAGCAGGTTTTATTCCTGCTAATGCTGGAGCGCAGTAATACCCTAAGAAATGTTCAATCCTCATATAAACCTCCATAAAGTGTAGTTAGTCCAAACTAACACCTGTGCAAATTATATGGTTAGTATAAACTAACCATATAAAGAATATCACAATAGCATATATTTGTCAAGATATATTTATATAAATTTTTCGTGTAATGATTGTTTTTCGCTTATTTTCCATGTAGCATACATTCAGATTAAATTCCGACAAAACAGATGATAATTCTTTATTGCGTAAATGATGATTGGATATTACTATATTTTTTATTCTAAAAACGGTCATCAGTAGTTCTCTTCTGATTTTGGCTATAAAAGCGGCTGTTTTATAATGGATATTGATTTGTTAATTTACATTTAAAAAAACTTGTTATACTGCATTTCTAGCGTGATTATGCAGTTTTTTGACAAAATAGTCTGCTTAAATATACTATCTTTATAAAGTTGCAGCAGAGCAAAAGGCAAGGGCAACATATGATAATATTCTACGCTTGTCAGATGACCCTGATGTCAATAATGTTATTAAATACTTACGTCAGCGGGAAATCGTTCATTTCCAGCGGTTTGGCGAAGCGCTGGACCGGCTGCAAAGCCAGAAAAAAAGATAAAAGTGCAGTAGAATCAATGGTCCATGGATATAATAGAAGTTTTGAATGTTATAACAATCCTCTCCGCTTAAAGATTTGGAGAGGATTGTTTGCTATTCCGAGCAGAATAAGTAAAAGATTACAATAAAGAAGATAAACATATTTTTCAATAGATTCAATGATGAAATCAATGCGATTCAAAAGTAGGACAGGGGCGGCATTATGGATGGGACAGAAAAAACATGGTGACACGCAGCACTAAAAAATAAATTTCTACTGAGTATGTCTGTCGCCTTTGATGGAAATGATATACTCTTTAGGAGATAGATGCATAGCATTTTTAAACACTTTAGAAAAATATAAGGGGTCTTTGAATCCGGAAAGCAGAGCGATGTCTTTCACATTTGAAAGCCCTTCGTTCATTAACATATGGGCATGCTGAAGGCGCAGAGTACGCAAATATTCGGAAAATCCCACATGTAGCAATTCCCGAAGAGCACTGGAAAGATATTTTTTATTATAGGGATAGACCATGCAGATTTTTTCCAGCGATAAATCCGACATGGTGAAATTATCGTCAATATATTTTTTGATTTTCAACAGGTTATCCGCCGCGCCGGAGAGTTTTTCCTCCTGTTGTCCTTTGTGGCTGATGACGGATAAGGGGGAGAGCAGTACGGATTCAGAAAGCATATCCAGATTGTTTTGGGTTGCGATATCCAATGCCTGACGCCAGAAGGATTCCAAAAAACCGTAATCTTCTAATATGCAGTTTCCGTTACATAAACCTAATTCATCCAGAATTTTGCCTGCGCGGATTCCCAAAAAAGATATGTAAATATATTCCAGACCTCCGGCATCTACTTGAATAGCAAAGGGGGAGGCTGGAAAGGTGAAGAAGATATCACCTTGCTTTAAAGCATAACTTCTTTGTGTATGACACAATGTTCCGCTGCCGCCAGTGACTAAATATATGATATAAGTGGATTTTGTGGTGAACTGGTTTCGTTCAGGAATTTCTGTTTCATATACAAAATTAATGGTATTGATTTGGTCATAGTTATTTTTCACCGGAACAAACCGGCAGATGTTTTTGGTCATAGTATAGTCCTCCTGATAAGCAGAGTTTAGGAGCAGGCGCCCTAAGCCGATCATTTTATTATACTACAAATAAAAATGCTTGCTTGCACGTGTACCCAGAGGGTAAGGGAATTTTTATGCTGTGGTTCAATAATGTAGGCAGCAGCGGTAAAATCGCTGAACCTTGCAACGCAAAGTTCCTATAATTATTATACCGCAGCAACGAATTTTGTCAAGAAAAAGAATGGAATAATTCCATAATTAAATGGATATTTTCCATTTACAGATAAAGGCGGATAGATTATAATAAACTTAAAGAATAAAGGAAACATTGGCGAGGAATCTGAAAATGTAAGGGAGAAGGTATTATGAAAAAAGTAAAAATCGGAGTGCTGGGTGTGTTCCGTGGAAAGAGTATGATTCGGTATTGCGCGTGCGCGGAAAATGCAGAGGTTGTGGCAATTTGTGACAAAAATGAAACTTGGTTGAACAATACGCAGCAGGAGATGGGACTGGATTCAGTGACCTACTATACATCTTTCGATGAATTTTTGAAGCACGATATGGATGCGGTGGTGCTGGCAAACTATGCTACAGAACATGCGCCTTTTGCAGTTCGGTGTATGGAAGCAGGTAAACATGTATTTAGCGAGGTGCTGCCTATGCAGACAATGAAAGAGGCAGTAGAACTCATTGAAGCAGTAGAGCGCACCGGAAAAATTTATGCTTATGGAGAAAATTATTGTTATATGCCGGCACCCAGAGAAATGAGAAAGTTATATCGTGAAGGCGTTATCGGTGAATTTGAATATGGCGAGGGTGAATATGTCCACAATTGTGAACCCATTTGGCCACAAATTACCTATGGAGAGCCGGACCACTGGAGAAATAACATGTATGCAAACTTCTATTGCACACACTCCATTGGACCTATTATTCATATAACAGGTTTGCGTCCGGTGAAGGTAACAGGCTTTGAAGGCACAAAAACAGAGCGAAAACTGCGTGTGGGCGCTAAATGGGGCAGCTATGGTATTGAAATGATTGAACTGGAAAACGGCGGTATCATCAAGAGTATTCACGGCGATTTATACCGCGACTCTGTTTGGTATAGCGTATATGGTGCCAAGGGCAGAATGGAAAGCCGACGTGAGGACGAGGATAAAGAAGGCGTATCTACAATTCATGTGAATGCGGATAGCTATTCCGGCGAATATGGAGAATTAAACATCAAGACCTATCAGCCGACGGATGAACTCAGTGAAAAAGGAAAAGCATTCGGTCATGGTGGTTCTGATTTTTACTCTATGTATAATTTTGTAGAAAAAATTCGTGGAGATAAAAATGCGGATACTATTGATGTATATGAAGCAATGGATATGTTCTTGCCTGGTATGTTTGCGTATCGTAGCGTATTGCAGGGCGGTATACCGCTGGAAGTACCGAATCTACGGGATAAAGCGGTGCGGGATAGGTATCGTGAGGATACCATGTGTACAGACCCGAAAGTAGCGGGCGATATGCTGATTCCGGCATTCTCCAAAGGAAATCCGGATATTCCGGATGTGGTATATGAAAATATAAAACGTCTGTGGGATAAAAAGGCGGAGGAAAAAGAAGCGGAAATTGCGCAGAAAGCAGCGAAAAAGGAATATGGAGATATGTGGGAGAACTGGGTTAAGATGGAGGAAAAATAAGGAGGAAAGCGGAATGCTATATATACTAGACACTGGGAATTTAGAAGATATCCGCCATTGCAATGCATTTTATCCGCTGGCAGGCGTGACAACCAATCCTTCCATTATTGCAAGAGAAAAAACAGATTTTTGGAAGTTGGTGAGCGGCATTCGTGAGATCATTGGGGAAGAAAAAATGCTTCATGTGCAGACAGTGCAAACCACAGCAGAAAAGATGGTGGAAGAAGCACAGCTTTTAAAAGAGAAAATTGGCGGAATGCTTTACATAAAAGTTCCTATCGGTGAAGAGGGATTAAAAGCCACAATGGAATTAAAAAAGCTGGGAATCGGTGTAACCATGACGGCTATTTTTACATCGGCACAGGCGCTCATTGCAGCAAAAGCGGGAGCAGATTTTGTGGCGCCTTATGTGAATCGGTTAGATAACATCATTGGCGATGGAAGTCGTGTGGTAGCGGAAATTGTCCATGTGCTGGAAGCGTATCAATTAGACTGCAAGGTTTTAGCAGCAAGTTTTAAAAATGCACAGCAGGTACATGATTGTGCTATGGCAGGCTGTCAGAGTGTAACAGTTTCAGCAGACATTTTAAAAGCAATCATTACGCACCCCATGACAGACGCGGCTGTGGCAGGTTTTCAGCGAGACTGGAATGAGACATATGGTGGACAGACCATTCTGGAGCTATAGGGAGGAGAAACTATGAAGGAAGAATCTCTGAGTGTGGCGCGGCAGGTCTATGAGATTGAAAGCCAATGTATTACCAAAATGGCGGACTATTTTGATGAAAATTCTTTTTGTGCAGCGGTTCAGCTGTTAGCAGGAGCGGAGCGGATAGGTACGAGCGGATGCGGACATTCAGGAATTATGTGCCGTCATTTTGCACATTTACTTTGCTGCGTAGAGCAGCCTGCACGTTTTATTTCTCCGGCAGAGGCGGTGCATGGCGCGACCGGCTTTTTACAGAAAGGCGATGTGATGGTTTTTGCTTCGCGGGGCGGAAAAACGAAAGAGCTGTTGCCGATTTTGGATATTTGTAAAGCCAAAGGAGTGCATATTATTACCATTACAGAGAATTTGGGATCTCCGCTGGCAGTACAAGCGGATGTTGTTTTAAAGCAGTACGTCAATCGGGAAACGGATCGTTATAATGCGCAGGGGACAACTTCGTCCACGGCGCTGTGTGTGATTTTTCACACGCTGCAAACCGCGTTGATGGAAGAAACAGGCTTCTCAAATGAACAGTTTGCGCGTATTCACCCCGGCGGCGCTGTTGGCGAGAGACTGAACCAGAAAGCGGGAGGAAGTGGACAATGAATATTATGGATGAAATCATGGGCAATGAAACAGAAAAGCCGCTGGAACGGTTGGTAAATGACGGCGGATTCTGTGGTATATTCAGAACGATAGGATGTGTGGGAGACAGTCTTTCCTCAGGAGAATTTGAGGCAACGAGACTGGACGGCACGACGGCGTATATTGACATGTATGAATATTCATGGGGACAGTATCTTGCGCGTATGGCGGGCTGTCTTGTGAGAAATTTTTCACGCGGTGGTATGACTGCGAAAGAATATTGTGATACGTTTGCGGCAGAGAATGGTTTTTGGGATACAAATAAGGCTTGTCAAGCGTATATTATTGCCTTAGGTGTCAATGACATCGCACATATGGAGGATATGTATGGTGGTGAGGTTGGTTGTGCACAAGATATTTGCAAGGAGGATTATATCAGGAATAAACCGAATTTTGCAGGTTATTATGCGCAGATATTGCAGCGTTTAAGGCAAATACAGCCAAAAGCAAAATTTTTTCTGATGACGTTGCCACGAGATGGGCGCGCCGGACAAAAAGCGGATTATGCAAAAGAAATAACAAAACTTTTATATGAATTCGCGGGAGTATTTGATAACACTTATGTTCTGGACTTTGAAAAGTATGCCCCCGAATATGATGAGACGTTCAAACAAAATTTTTATCTGTCGAATCACATGAATCCATGCGGTTATATCGTTACGGCAAAGTTGGTTGCTTCTTATATTGACTATATCATACGGCATAATATGAAAGAATTCAAGCAAGTAGGCTTTATTGGAACAGGGTATGTATGTAAGAAACCGGAGCAATGGAGAGAACAAATATCTCAAAAACCAGATACAATGGAAGAAAATGAAGGAGGAAAAAATAATGGAATTTAAAGTGTATCAAAAAGAATTGGAATTGCAGTCCAGAGGCTGGATTCCCACATTTCATGATGTATCAAAAGAGGTACTGGAAATTGTAAAAGCATCCGGTATCAAAAACGGCACCTGTTGTATCGCATCTCATCACACAACTTGCAGCGTGATGATTCAAGAGTGCTCACATGACATTGATTCCTTTGATTTAGAATATTTGCAGCATGACCTTTTGGATATTATGCGTAAAATGATTCCTGATTTTGCAGAGGAACACCAATACCGTCATCCGGGTCCGATTCATGCACAGTTTGGACGCTATGTGAACGAACCCGGTGATTATACCAGTATGAATACGGACGGTCATTTACGCAGTGTGTTTTTCGGACGCAGTGAAACCATGACCATTAAAGATGGAGAACTGGATGGCGGCGAATTTGCCCATATTTATTTTATTGACTGGGACCATGTGCGTGCGCGTCACAGACAATTGAACGTCACTGTTATGGGAACAACGGAGGATGTGGATGACCGGAAATGGAATGACGGCAAGACAATTGATACGTTGCGTAAGTATACGGAAGAAGAAAAAGCGTTTGATGTGCACTATACATTGCAACAGGAAAGATAATGGTGAACTATGAAGAAAACAATTAGAACTCCATATTTTGAAATTGGAACCAAAAACTACATATATGGCGATACTGTGTTGGAATATGCAAAAGCGGCAGACGCGGCAGCAGAAAAATATGATATTGACGTACTGTTTATCACACCGGCGGTGGAAATCCGGCGGGTAGTGGAAAACACCAAGCATTTGATTGTATTGGCACCTTACATGGATACGCTGCGCCCGGGACGAGGCATGGCGGACATTCTACCGGAAGCGCTGAAAGCTGCCGGAGCGCAGGGGGTAGTGGTAAACCACTGCGAAAAACCCATGTCCGTTCCGGCAATTCGCGAGACCATAGAGCGTGCGCGGGAACTTGATATGTTGGTATTTGCCTGTGCGGATACCATTGCGGAAGCAAAAGCAATTGCCCAGCTTCACCCTGACATTATTAATCCGGAACCATCAGAGCTTATCGGCGGCACCGGTGGCGGAGTCAGCGATATGGGATTTGTGAAAGAATCCATTCGGGCGATTAAAGAGATTTATTCGGATATTTTGGTGGAGCAGGCTGCCGGAATTACCAGCGGAAAGCAAGTATATGACTTTATCATGGCAGGCTCTGAAGCTGCCGGCGCGGCGTCCGGCATTGTAAATGCCAAAGACCCGATTGCTATGATTGATGAAATGATTGCTGCTACCCGCCGCGCTGCGGATGATTTAAAAAAGAAAGGATAGAGGTGCGTCATGGTATATAAAGAATCTTTTCAGGTGCAGTCCAACGATAAAATGTGTACCTTTCATAATGTGACAAAACAGGCAAAAGAAATTCTGGAACGTTCTGAGATAAAGAATGGCATTTTAGTAGTGTATTCTCATCATACAACCTGTTGTGTGATTACGCAGGAATGTGCATTTGATATGTCTATGACCGGTCTGGAAACCTTGCAGCAAGATTTGGTAGAGGTTTTTGAGAACACCATTCCCACTTGCCGAAAAGAAGGAATGTATCTGCATCCGGGGCCCAAAGCATTGAAATTTGCGGAGGAACATGGAGAGGATGCGCGTGGCTGTCACAATACAGATGCCCATTTGCGTTCCTCTATTATCGGGCGCAGTGAGACGATTGTCATTGATGACGGACAACTGGATTTGGGCGAATTTGGATTCATTTATTTTATTGATTTTGACCATACCAGAGCCAGAACACGTACGGTACAGGTGATGATTCTGGGAGAATAGAGAGGAGCGGTGGAAAATGAAAATCGGATTGCTGCCTCTTTATGTCAAGCTATATGACGAGGTATTACCTCAAATGCGGGAGCGGTTGGAAGGCTTTTACGAAGAAATTGCAGCACTGTTTGAAGAAAGAAATGTTCAGGTCGTCCGTGCGCCTTTCTGCCGGTTGAAAGCGGAATTTGGGCAGACGATACAAGAATTTGAAGTACAAAATGTAGATGCAGTGGTGACACTACATATGGCATATTCACCATCTCTGGAATCTATTGATGCACTGGCGGAAACGCCGCTGCCAATTGTGGTGCTGGACACCACGCAAACGCTGGAGTTCACTGGGGAACAGAATCCGGATGAGATTAGTTATTGTCATGGTATTCATGGTGTGATGGATATGTGCAGCATGCTGACACGCAGAGGCAAAGACTATGCCATTGCTGCTGGACACTATTTGGAATCAGACTGTGTGGAGCGCGTATGCGGTTATGTGCGCGCAGCAAAAGCAGCACGTTCGCTGCAGGGTATTCGGGTAGGACTGGTCGGCGGCGCATTTGAGGGTATGGGCGATTTTACCGTTCCCTATGAAGAATTGGCACAGCGGTTTGGAATTCAGGTGCTGCCGCAAAGTAGAGAGATATTGAGCGCATGTCGGGATACTGTGACAGATGCACAGGTGGAAGCAGAATTAGTGCAGCATAAAGAACAATTTGATTTTGACAGCGGCGTTGATTTGGAAGAATACCGGCAGTCAGTGCGGGCATGCCTGACTCTGCGGAATTGTTTGGAAAAAGAAAAATTAGATGCATTTTCTGTTAATTTTACGCAAGTTGGCGAGCCATCAGGGCTGGATACCATGCCGTTTATTGAGTGTTGTAAAGCGATGAAACGGGGCATTGGCTATGCGGGAGAAGGAGACGCGCTGACGGCAGCGTTTGTAGGCGCACTTTTGCGAGGATGGTCTGATACCAATTTTGTGGAAATTTTTTGTCCGGACTGGAAAAACAATTTGCTGTTTTTAAGTCATATGGGTGAAGTCAATTACCGTGTGACGGCAACAAAGCCGCAGGTGTGCCGGGCGGGTGTGAACTATACGCCGGGTCCATATCCATATATGGGATATACCCGTATGAAAGCGGGACAGGGAGTATATGTTAATATAAGCCGTGGACAGGAAGACTATAAGCTGACGTTGGCATCGGCGGAAATGATAGAGCAGGCACAGGATAATTTCACTGCCAGCATGAGAGGCTGGATGAAACCGCAGGTGACTACCGCACGGTTTTTAGAAGCGCTTAGCGAGAATGGTGCTACGCATCACAGTATCTTTGTATATGGTGCAAAACTGGAAGAACTGGTTTATTTTGGACGGTTGCTAGGCTTAGAAACTGTGGTGATTGAGGGTTAGGAGAAAGTTCGTAGTTGCCCTACGGCTAAAATTTGAAATGGTGGAAGTAGAGGATACATAATATGAAGGATATCATTGGACTGGACATTGGGACGTCGTCCATTAAAGGGATCAGAATCAGTGAAAATGGGGAGAGGCGAGTTGCAGGAAAAGAAGCGTTCGTATACCACCGTGGAGAAACAGGACAGGTAGAGATTGATGCGGAGCAATATCTTGCAGCTTGCTGTCGGTTGTTGCGGCGGTTGACTGCTGCACAGGGCGGAGAAATTGCGGCAGTATGTGCGGCGTCGGCGAGCGGAAATCTGTTAGTTTTGGATAAACAGGGAAACCCTTCCACGCCTATCTTTAACTGGCAGGATACCCGCGTGCGGGGAGAGGCAAAGCAGATATTACAAGGCATATCTGCCGAAGAAATTTATGAAGCGGTTGGATGGTCTTTCGACTATCAGACTTTTCCGCTTGCGCAGCTCTGTCATTTGAAGTGTCATAGTCCTGAGATATTAGAAAATTGCAGTAAGATCTGCATGAGTACAGAATATTTATACTGGCGGCTGAGCGGTGCGTGGGGACTAAGTAATTCGGCAGGAACCCCTTTCTATTTGCTGGACCAACGGACAGGAAAGTATAACCAGAAACTACTGGATGTATTGAAACTGGATGAAAGATTATTGCCGCCAATTGGAAAAACAGGGGAGCTTGTAGGCAACGTGACAGAAGAAGGTGCAGTTCTTTCTGGTCTGCCGGCAGGAACCCCTTTGATATTAGGCACATTTGACCATCCCAGTGCCGCTCGGGGCGCGGGTGTACTGCAGGAAGGGCAGATGTTGCTGTCCTGTGGTACTTCATGGGTAGGATTTTATCCTGTAGAAGACAGAGAAAAAGCAATTCGATGTAAAATGTTGGTAGACCCCTTTCGCTCGCCGGAGGGTTGCTGGGGAGCAATGGCTTCCGTCTCTTCTGTGGCAGAACGGATTGAATTTTATATTAAAAAATATGTGGCGGCGGGGGACGACATGTTTGAACAGTTTGCCAAGCTAGCTGCTCAGAGTGCGCCGGGGGCGGGTGGTCTAACAATTCATCTTTTTGAAGAACCATCGGACGTGGAAATGAAACGCTTTTCCAAAAAAGAAATTGCGCGCGCTATCATGGAGGGGACAGTCCCGTTGCTGAAGGAAAAAATGAAACGCTTGGAACAGCAGGGAATCTGTGCACAGGAAGCTGTTATGGTAGGCGGACCATCGGAATGTCCTTTGTGGGCGGAGGTTATTTCCCAAATGACAGGATTGAAAGTGCGTGCAGCACAGGGAGCCTACACAGGAGCAATGGGCG
Organism: uncultured Clostridia bacterium; assembly: GCA_949739095.1. Taxonomy (GTDB): domain Bacteria; phylum Bacillota; class Clostridia; order RUG12999; family RUG12999; genus JAAWTG01. The sequence goes on from CATIYX010000173.1 coordinate 11,188, forward strand.
CGGCAATTATCGCAGCAGCGGCAGTCGGGCTGTATGAAAATGAACTGGAAGCATACAAAGGTTTGCGAGAACAGTAAGGGGGCAGTGTGAATGTATGAATTAAAGTTAACAGACTATGACCAGAAGGTGTATGAAACAGAGTTGAAAGATTTCCTGCCGGAAACATTTATTGATATTCATACGCATATTTGGAAAAATACATTTCAGCCATATGGGGATTCTAATGGTGGATCTACATGGACGAAGATGGTAGCGGATGAGCAAACGGCGGAAAATTTGGTAGAAGGATTGGAGGCATTATTTCCCCAAAACAAAGTGGTTCCGTTGGTGTTTGGCGGCTGTGACCATGATGTGCATCAGTGCAACGATTATGTGAAGAAAAGTGCGGAAAAATACGGATTTCCGACACTTTTGCGAACGGACTATTCCATGAGTGCGGCGGAAGTGGAGGAGCAGGTAAAGAAAAATGGGTGTTTGGGACTGAAACCATATTTGACTAATTGTCCGCCCTATGTACCGTCGGCAGAACTGCGGATTTTTGATTTTTTGCCGTACGAGCATTTGGAAGCGGCAGACAGAAACGGCTGGATTGTGATGTTGCATATTCCGCGGTCCGGACGCCTTCGTGACCCGATGAATATTGCACAGCTTATGGAGATTGAACGGCGATATCCCAATGTGCGGCTGATTGTGGCACATATCGGCAGAGCCTATTCCCAAGAGGACATTGGAGAAGCCTTTGAGGTGCTGGGACGTACAGAAAATATGATGTTTGATTTTACAGCAAACCTGTGTGATGATGCTATCAAAGAGTGTATTAAGGCAGTCGGAACACGGCGGCTGATGTTTGGTTCTGACCTGCCCATTGCGTCCATGCGGATGTATCGGGTGACAGAGGGCGGCGTTTATTATAACGTAGTACCGAGAGGATTATATGGCGATGTTTCCAGTGACCCACATATGCGGGAGACGGACGAGAAGGACGTAACATTGATGATTTATGAACAACTGCGGGCGCTGAAACGCTGTGCAGCAGAGTTACATTTGACGGACGGAGACGTGGAAAATATCATGTATGAAAACGCCCGCCGTCTGTTAAAACTGAGGTAATAGAAAAAAGCTGCAATGAAATTGACACACCACCGCTTTTGTACTAGAATGGGCATATATGGAGGTGGCAGCATGGAGTATGATGTAATAACAGGTTTGATGAAATTGATAGGGATAGCGGTGATACTGGAGAAGGTGTCCGTTGGTTGCGTGTGCGTGCCGCAAATAGTAAAGATATATCGGTCGTATAAAAGCCATGGAGCGGTTGCAGCTTCATGGCTTTTATACTATATATCATATATCATATATCATATATCATGTACTGTGGAGCGGGTATTGACATTATTTGAGGATTATGTTAGAATTTTGATAAAAGAAAGTGTGTTAAGAAATATAAAACAGTGTGGATATTATGTGAAAGCAGACAAAGATTAATGGTTTTGTCTGTTTTTTTATCTGTTTCTGTAAGATAAAAATAGAAATTATATAAAAAGATATTTTAGAACGAAAAGTTAGGCAATAATAGGAGCTGTGGAATGTGAATAAATATCGGTTTTTATGGGTGTATTATAAATTTTATGATTATATCTATGGTGTGTGTTTGGAGATTCGGCAAGGAAATGAAAAATTGGCGAAAGAAATGACGATTTACTATATACGGCGGATTTATACAGAGATGGGTGGCGCTACTAAAAAAGAAATCATTCAGTTTGTAAACAAGATGATGATTGATCTTGCAACGAATGATTGGCAACATCAGGAACAGGAGAAAGCACGAAAAAGAAATAATTCCATGATATAAAGAAGGAATCATAATGTGTCAAAGCAATCATTTGGAAAACTACTTGGAGCAAATTGGTGTAGAGCTTATCATCGCAAGTTATTTTGAAAGCGAACCCTGGTGGAAAGAATATGGATTCACGCCGGATTTTTATAAGTTTTATTATCTGACAGCTGGCGATTGTTACCTTGAAGCAGCGGGACAAACCTATCATGCGCAAGCGGGAGATTTGTGTCTGCTTCCGGCAGGGGTGGAACAGTCTTATTATTTATCGGATAGTCAGCAAATGAAAAAATATTGGTGTCATTTTAGCGCAGCAATAGGAGAGCGGCAGATGTCGGAAGTGATCGTATCTCCTGTGATTGTTTCTGTTCCCAATCGAGATAGGGTGGAGAAACTGTTTCAGCAATTGATATTTCATTATGAATCGGGAGAACCGCTCGGCGTATTGCAGCAGCGTGCACTGTTGTTGGAATTGTTGTATGAATATTTTGCACAGTGTAATGAGATAACAGTGCGTTCTTCAGTATACAGCAAAGAATTCTCCTGTGTTATGGACTATATTGACGCACATTATGATGAGAACATAAAATTGGAAGAACTAGCGTCACTTATTCATTTACAGCCTAACTATTTTATTAAATACTTCAAGAGGAATTTTGGTGATTCACCAATGAAATATGTGAACAAATTGCGGATAGAAAAGGCAAAAGAACTACTCAAACAAAGCAGTATTCCAGTAGCGGAGATTGCAAGAAGGGTGGGCATAGAGGACAGTTACTACTTTTCTAGACTGTTCAAAAAATATGCGGGCATTTCGCCGAGATCCTATCGAGATTTATAGAATCTGTTTTTTTACTGAAGTGGCAGGATAATAGAAATAAAGCCCCTTTCTATGGTTTTATTGTTCCATAGAAAGGGGGGCGTTTATTTGTAAAGTGCGTTAATTAATAAGTAATCCGCACCAATGAAGCAGGTTCCGTGGTAGTTTGGGGACGAATGCAACATAGGACGGAATCTTCAGAAGATTCTATGAAAATATGAAGCTGTTCTCCGTACGTTGCGGCATGTAGATATTGAAGCTCCAAATGTGTGGGAGTACGGTCCCAAAGAGATTTTGGAAGTGTTTCCAGTGCAAGTTCTAAATATTTTACGTTATTCATATGCAGGTTGGTATCAATGTCGCGGCGCATGACCTGATAGGTAAGTGCGGGCGCTGCACATGATGGCTGCGGCAGAGAAAGTTTTCGCGGCAGTGAAGTAGGTATCTGAGGCGCAAACAGAACTGCTTTTTCCGGCGGAACGCGGAGCGGACGCATGGTTTCCCACCCCATATATACCCAAACAGATACAGCTTCCAGTAAGATAGCGCCATTTGCATCCAGCATACGGAAATTCCGGTAGCCATAGATGGTTTTAATACCAGAGGACCAGGTTTCGACGGTGATACGGTCGTCTATTTGCGGCAGGGCGTGAAGCGTGATATCAAAAGAGACCAGCACCCAAAAAGCGCCATCCCGCCGCATGTTTTCCAGTGTCAGCCCTAAGGAATCGGAATGTGCCGTAGCAATATCCTGCAAAAAATCCAGCAGCGCCGTTAATTTGACGCGCCGTTTTTCGTCCAAATGGGAATAGCAAATATCAAATTGTTTTTGAAAAACTGCCATGTTGTCACCTCATTCAAACAAGACTTCACAGCGATAAATAGGAAATCCTTGCTGTGAAAATTGCGCTTCATATTCCGTTTCAATGTTTCCTTCAAAACCGCTACTATGTAAATCAAATGTGATGTTGTGCAGCCGCAGTCCAAAATCGCTGAAAGTATTGAGAGAATATTCAAATAATTTTTGATTGTCTGTTTTGAAATGAATTTGTCCGCCTGTCGGCAGCACCGCTTTATATAATGCCAAAAAGCCAGGGTGCGTTAGACGGCGTTTCGCATGGCGATTTTTAGGCCAGGGGTCGGAAAAATTCAGATAAATCTGTTTACACTCACCTGGCGCAAGCAGTTTTTCCAAATCCGCGGCATCGTCGGATAAAAAGCGGACATTGGTCAGTTTTAATGTTTGTGCCTTTTCCATAGCAGTTACCAGCACATTTTTATATTTTTCAAATGCAATATAATTGATGTCAGGATGCCGCTGTGCAAGTCCTGTAATAAAATTTCCTTTGCCGCAGCCAATTTCCACGTATATGGGGTTGGTGTTTTGAAAAACAGTGCTGCCCCAGTTTCCACGCAGTCCCTCTGTTTGTGTGATATAAAGTGCGCCGCAGCGTTCCAAACGCTCTGTCAGATGTTTTTTGGGATGCATTCTCATGCTGCTACCTCCTTGTGGAAAAATCTATCTTTCATTTTACCCCAAAATGAAAATATGTCAATAGAAAAATAAAAATAATGCTATGACAAAAGAAGGATGTATTGCAGCGGTCTCATGACAAAAAACAGTATACGAAAAAAGAATGAATAAGATAACAGATTCCTGCTAAAGAAGAAGTCTTGCATTTGACATACTGTGCGAAAACTGGTATGATGATTCTGATAAATGCATATAAAACGAAAGGATTCTCGGTATGAACATAGATATGACACAAGGACCAGTAATGCGGTCCATGCTGCGTTTTGCTGTTCCGATGGTGTTAGGAAATCTGATGCAGCAATGTTATAACGTGGCGGATACACTGATTGTCGGTAAGTTTTTGGGAGCAAATGCACTAGCGGCGGTAGGTTCTTCGTTTACGTTGATGACATTCTTGACCTCCATTCTTTTGGGGTTATGCATGGGGAGTGGGACGCTTTTTTCCATCCGTTTTGGAGAAAGAAATAAAAAGAGGTTAAAAGAAGAAATTTACGCTTCATTTGTATTGATTTTTTCGTTAACCATTGTTTTAAATATTTTGGCATTTGTTTTCCTTAATAAAATTCAACTGTTTTTGCAAGTTCCAGAAGAAGTATGGCAGGATATGCGCAGTTATCTTAACGTTGTTTTCTGTGGAATTTTTGCTACGTTTTTGTATAACTATTTTGCTTCTTTGCTCAGAGCAATTGGCAATTCTACACTGCCGCTGATATTTCTGGCGGTTTCGGCTATACTGAATATCGTGCTTGATTTGTGGTTTGTCATTGAAATGAAATGGGGGGTTACCGGCGCTGCGCTGGCAACGATGATAGCACAATATCTTTCTGGTATCGGTATTGCAATCTATACATGGATTTATGTTCCATGGCTGAAAATGAAAAAAGCAGAATGTCGCATCCGGTGGAACTGTATGCGGGAAATCGCCGGTTTTTCCATGTTGACTTGCGTACAGCAGTCTGTGATGAATTTAGGGATTCTGCTGGTGCAAGGTGTCGTGAATAGTTTTGGCGCCGGTGTCATGGCAGCTTTTGCCGCAGCAGTGAAGATTGATGCGTTTGCCTATATGCCTGTACAGGATTTTGGCAACGCTTTTTCTACATTCATTGCCCAGAATTATGGCGCAAAAAAAGAAGAACGCATCCGTGCCGGTCTGCGGGGGGCAGGTTTGCCAGCCATACTTTTTTGTGCGATTGTTTCAGTAGCAGTATGGGTGTTGGCACGGCCTTTCATGCTTCTTTTTATAGACATAGATGAGACTGCAATTATAGCGGAAGGTGTTCGTTATCTGCGAATTGAAGGCGCGTTTTATTTTGGAATAGGCTGTTTGTTTTTGCTATATGGGCTTTACCGCGCTTTGGGAAAACCGGGTATGTCGGTCGTGCTCACTGTAGTTTCACTTGGGACGCGGGTAGCGCTGGCATATGTGCTTTCGGAGATTCCTGGCATAGGGGTTGTTGGTATTTGGTGGTCTGTACCAATCGGTTGGATTTTGGCAGATATGGTGGGTATTTTTTATTATATAAAAAAGCGAAAACAATTGCTTTGTCCGTAGATTACGCTGCCCTAAAATGAAATTATGGGAAAGAGGAAGAAACAAGGAGAAATGTTGCTGAAATTCTTGACAATTGCAGGAAACTAGGATACAATTTATAATGAAGAGATTTTTAAGTTTAGGTCAAAATAAAGGAAAGTTGTGAAGAGAATGTTTCATATATGGAGCAGACAGGAACTTCTGGATATGCTGTTCCGTCTGCCAATTATTTTTTTGATTATTGCGGTGCATGAGACGGCACATGGGTTTGTTGCCTATAAAATGGGAGATAATACCGCAAAAAATATGGGGCGGCTGACACTAAATCCCATGAAGCATTTGGATGTTTTGGGTGCGATTTGTATGTTGCTTTTTGGATTTGGCTGGGCGAAGCCGGTTCCTGTCAATCCTATGAATTTCAAAAAGCGGGATAAAGGCATGATGCTGACTGCACTGGCGGGTCCTGCGTCCAATGTGCTGATGGCGCTATTGGGTGTGATTGTCTGGACGATTCTCAAAGCATATAATGTCATTCCGCAGGAGATGCTGGGCGGGTTTATCGACAGATTTTTGGTGGTCTTTGTCATGATGAACACAGCGTTTGCGGTGTTTAATCTATTGCCGGTGCCGCCGCTGGACGGCTCTAAAATTGTGGAACCGCTGCTGCCGCCAAAGGCGCGTATTTGGCTAGGGAGAAACGCAAGAATACTTAGTCTTGTATTGATGATATTGCTGTTGTTTGGCGCATTGTCGCCGGTGCTTGGGAAGTTAAATCAATGGATGTTAAACGGAATTGTTGCACTTTCTGATTTGTTGTTGCGTCCGTTTTTATAGAGGTGGGATTGGAT
>CATIYX010000174.1 GCA_949739095.1 uncultured Clostridia bacterium
TAAAATAGAGTATAGGGAGGGCGAGTCTATGATCGATGTTGATGTGGTTTCAAATAATATTGTAAAAATGAAGGTCGTCGGTGTCGGCGGAGGCGGAAACAACGCAGTAAACCGAATGATTGAAGTAGGGCTGGAAGATATTGAATTTATCGCAGTGAACACAGACCACCAGGTATTGATGAGTTCTAAAGCAAATAAAAAATTGCAGCTTGGTGAAAAAATCACAGGCGGAATGGGTGCCGGAGCAAAACCTGAGATTGGGAAAAAAGCTGCGGAAGAAAGCAGAGAAGAAATTGCGGCGGCGTTGCAGGGGGCAAATATGGGGTTCATTACTGCCGGTATGGGTGGCGGAACAGGAACAGGTGCTGCACCTGTTGTGGCACAAATTGCCAAAGAAATGGGAATGTTGACCGTTGCGGTTGTGACAAAACCGTTTTCAGTAGAAGGTCGCGCGCGTTATAAAGCGGCAGAAGAAGGTATTGATGTTCTGAAAGAATATGTGGATTCTATTGTGATTATTCCAAACGACCGTTTGTTGATGATTGCAGATAAAAAGACGACTGTGACAGAAGCGTTTAAAATGGCGGATGATGTATTGCGTCAGGTAGTACAGGGAATTTCAGATGTGATTAAAAATACAGCATGTATCAACTTGGACTTTGCTGATATTAGAACGATTATGCAGGATCAAGGTTTGACACATATGGGTATTGGTCATGGAAAAGGCGAAGAAAAAGTGGAAGAAGCGGTTCGACAGGCAGTGGACAACCCCTTGTTGGAAACATCTATCAATGGGGCAAAATATGTACTGCTTTATATTGTGGGCGGCAACGACTTTGGTATGTTTGATGCTAATGCTGTGGCAGAAATTGTGCAGAAAGACATTGATGAAGACTCCACGTTCATTTATGGACTCGGCATTGACGAATCTCTGGATGATGAACTAATTGTCACGATTATTGCAACAGGCTTCGACCATGAAGTGTCTACGCCGTTTGGCATGGGCAGACAGCAGGCTGTGAAAAAAGAAACAGTTCAGGCGCCGCCACAGCAGCAGGTAAAACAAACGGCTGTACCACGGGACAACAAAGCAACGGATTATAGAACCTTTATTCAGCAGTTCAGTAATAAAGGACGCGATTATACATCGACGAATACTTCGGCGGCGGGACAAGCAGACGAAGTTGGGGAAGATGAAGAAGGGTTTGAAATCCCGCCATGGATGTCATCTGACCGGTAAACTACATAAAATTTGACAGATTGATTGTAATTGTTAGAACAAATAAGTACATTTTAGATGTTATCATAGGATTTAAATTAAGGTATTAAAACGAAACGCCGAAATTCTGTATCAACAATATGTTGAATAGAATTTTGGCGTTTTTGATTTCATAATTTTACTTGTAAATATAATCAGAAGTAGGATAGTTTTGTATAGATAGAACGAATAAAATCTTCCTTGCCTTTTGTATAAGCAGTTCGATCTTCTGAATATTTTTCGGAAAGTTTTTGTTTCAATGCCTCATATTTTTTTGCTTCATCGAAGTGCTGGTTCAAATAATCTCGAAAGCCGACCAGCAAATCAAACTCTTTTTCACTTTTATCATAGCAATGGATATGTCGCAAGGACAGTCCGTGTTCATTTCGCAGCACGAAGAGATGATAGTGTTCATTGCCAGCTTGTGCACCACGGTAATCATAGCCATGAGAGACAAGCACATCAATATCCATGTCATGGATTGATTCGAGTTTTACTGCAACATCAAGAATTGGTTTTGCATAGATAGCAGGAATAGCAGTGCTGCCGACATGCTGAATATCAATGATATTATCTGACAGGCAGGATTGTAACTGTGATTTTGTCTGTAAAAATTCTGCATCCCATGCAGGATTATGTGGTAATAGTTTCACCTCATGGCGTGAGACACCTTCCATGGATTCATCCTCCTTTCATACCCGAGTAAAGTCATATCTTCATTCTTCAGAAAAAAGCGGCATTACATTTCGCACTCGTGAAATGCAATACGGCTTTACCGCTTTTTAATATACTGATTTGATATCAAGTTGTGTTATGCGCTGATTGTATGCGTTACTTTATGCTGTTGTTGCACTACACGCTGTCGTATAATAAAATAGGCAATGACAGAAGCGGTCGATGAGATGAGCCAGCTGATGGGATAGACCCACATCAGTGTAGCAAATGACGGCGACAGTGGGAATATGAGATAGACCCACAAGAGCCGGAAAGCACAAGAGCCGGCAAAGGAAATTAATGCTGGCGTCAGGGAATAGCCCAGACCGCGCATACTGCCGGAAAGTACATCCATAAAGACACTGATAAATTGCATGACCAGACAATATTTCATACGGACAAGCCCAATTTCAACCACAGCAGTTTCCGTTGTGTAAAAATGCAGCGCACTTTTGCCTGCAAAGAAAAATATGAGACTTAAAGAGGTGGAAAACACAAATCCCATCAGTAAGCAAAGCTGCGTGACACGTCTGCATCGGGCATATTCGCCGGCGCCATGGTTTTGTCCTGTGAAGGTGACACATGCCTGTGTGAAGGCATTGAGTAAAAAGTAGACGAAATATTCAAAATTCAATGCTGCCGCAGAGCCTGCAACAGTATCAGAACCAAGCGTGTTCAGAGCAGATTGCACACAGATGTTGGATAGTGAAAACACAACGCCTTGCAGTCCGGCGGGAAGCCCGATTTTTGCAATACTTTTCAATATACCAATGTCAATTTTGAGTTGCCGCAAATTTACTTGAAGCTCTCCTTTTTCGTGTGTCAAAAACCAAAGAATTAAACTGGCGCTAATCATGTTTGAGATGACTGTGGCGATTCCAACACCTGCAACACTAAGCTTGCACACAATCACAAAAAATAAATTCAAGAGCACGTTGATAACGCCGGATATCAGCAGACAAATAAATGGCGTTTTGGTATCGCCACGGCTTCTGAGGATTGCTGAACCGAAATTATAGAGCATCATAAAAGGCATACCGAGAAAATAAATTCTAAGATAAATGGTTGCAAGGTCAATGATGTCGTGCGGCGTTGAGATGAGTTGTAGAATGGGACGCGTGATAATAAGCCCTAAGACCATAATAAGCAGTCCACTGATTAGTGCCACGAGTATGGTTGTATGTACAGCTTTGCGTACCTGTGAGGTGTTGCCTTCTCCGAGGAATCTTGCAATCATCACATTTGCGCCGACCGATAGTCCAACAAATATATTGACTAATAAATTAATGACAGCACCGTTGCTGCCGACTGCCGCCAATGCCTGACTGCCTGCAAATCGTCCTACAACTGCAACATCGGCAGAATTAAACAATTGTTGTAATATGCTGCTCGCAGCAAGCGGCAACGCAAACAGTAATATTTTGTTCCATAGCGGTCCATGAAGTAGATCCAGTTCTTTCTTTTCTTTTTTTGTTTGCATATATCAAATTCCTCCAAATGTATGTAAAAAAGTCGGCGTATCACACTATGCGGGTCACGCCGGTTTAGGTTTTGATAATCTGAATGCGAAGAGTTAGAAAAGTTATCCTAAGATAACTTTTCTAACTCTTTCAGCCATGCAGCTGCACTGGCATCGCTGGGCATACGCCAATCGCCGCGTGGAGAGAGCGCCACGGAACCGATCTTGGGACCATCTGGCAGACAGGAGCGCTTGAATTGCTGCGAGAAAAAGCGGCGGTAAAACAGTTTGAGCCAAGATAGGATTGTCTCATGGTCAAACTGCTCTGCAAAGGCATAGTCTGCCAACCGTAACACTTTTGTAGGCGGAAATCCGAAACGAATCGCATAGTATAGGAAGAAATCGTGCAAATCGTAGGAACCAACGATTTCTTCGGTTTTCTGTGCAATATCGTCACCGGAAGGCGGGAGTAGCTCCGGACTGATTGGCGTAGCCAAAATATCCAGCAGCACTTCCTTTAGTTTTATATCTTTCGCTTGCGCTGCTTCGTATTCAACAATGTGGCGCACCAGCGTTTTAGGAATAGAAGCGTTGACGCCATACATGGACATATGGTCACCGTTATAGGTCGCCCAGCCTAGCGCGAGCTCCGATAAATCACCGGTACCGATGACAATACCGCCGGTCTGGTTGGCAATGTCCATCAGAATTTGTGTCCGCTCCCGTGCCTGTGCATTTTCAAATACAACAGAATAATCATCGGCAGCATGACCGATATCGGAAAAATGTTGTTCCACTGCAGCAGCAATGTCAATGGTGCGCAGTGTGACACCCAATCTTTCACAAAGCAGTTCCGCATTGGTTTTTGTACGCGCTGTTGTACCAAAACAGGGCATAGTGACTGCCACAATATCCTTGCGCGGACGGGCTAGTTGGTCCATTGCCCGAACTGTTACCAGTAGTGCCAGACAGGAGTCTAGTCCACCGGAAATGCCAACAACAGCCGTCTTGCTATAGGAACGCTGCAAACGCGTCTTTAATCCTTGTGATTGCATGGCAAGAATCTCTTCGCAGCGGTTTGATAAATCCGTTGTCAGCGTAGGCACGAAGGGGCGTGGCGAAACAGTGCGAGTCAGTGACGTTTCAGTTTTGGGCATAGAGAAAGATACAGTTTGATAATCGGCATCCGGCATAACATCAGTATAGGTGCTCATGCGCTGCCGTTCATGACGCAGACGAAATAGGTCAATTTCCGTGCATATCATTTGGTTTTGAAAAAGTGGGCTTTCGGCAAGTAATGTACCGTTTTCACAAATTAAATGATGTCCAGCGAACACCATATCTGTTGTAGATTCACCATCACCGGCGTCCGCATAAATATAGCCGCAGAGCAGACGTGCAGATTGGTTTTGCACCAAGGCGCGGCGGTAATCACTTTTGCCGATGGTTTCATCACTGGCAGAGCAATTTACAATGAGATAAGCACCGGACGGTGCAAGGTCGTTAGAAACCGGATTTGCGACCCAGACATCTTCGCAGATTTCAATTCCAACGGTAAATTCCGGCAGTTCTTTGCAGGAAAACAGCAGTTTAGCGCCAAAGGGGCAGGTAAGTGCACCAATCGTAACCGTGGTATTATTGGCGGGAGCGGGTGTAAAATACCGTTTCTCATAGAATTCGCCGTAATTGGGAATGTGTGTTTTTGGCACAATACCCAACAGACTGCCATCATGAATCACTGCGGCACAATTGTACAGACGGTATCCTACGCGCAGCGGTAGTCCAACGACAATAACGGCTTGTATGCCGTGGCTATAGGAGACTAGCTCCAAGAGCACTTGCTGAGCCTCA
>CATIYX010000175.1 GCA_949739095.1 uncultured Clostridia bacterium
GTAATGGCGGATATGGTTGTATTTTGTGCTATGGCGGCAAAGAGAAAACATTTTCAAAAGGATACCGACACACAACGAACAATCGAATGGAATTGCTGGCAGCAATTGTTGGACTGGAAATGTTGAATCAGGAATGTGAAGTGGAGCTATACAGTGATTCCAAATATTTGGTAGATGCAATTGATAAGGGCTGGGTTTATGGCTGGCAGAAAAAGGGCTGGAAAAAATCGGATGGAAAACCAGCACTCAACATAGATTTATGGAAGCGGATGCTGGTACAGCTTGCACGGCACAAGGTAAAACTCATTTGGGTGAAAGGACATGCAGGCAATCCTAACAATGAGCGATGCGACAAAATGGCAGTTGCGGCAGGTGCAGGCAGCAATTTACTGGAAGATACCGGCTACGAAAAGGTATAATTTGGTTTTGGTGCGGCATACTATAAATGGAATCATTCACCGGAAAGCGGGTGAGGACATGGTAGTAGCTGTACAGAACGAATTGCGGCACATTGCAGAATATTTGCGCAGGGTGGGATTTGAAGTGGTTTCCTATGAAACCTATTCCCATCCTATTGACGCGCTTGTCTATCATGGCAGTGCGTTTTCATTTTCTGCGATTCATAGTGTTCCATCACATGAGATGGGAATTTTATTGGTATGTGCGGAGGGAAAAACACCGCAGCAGATTCAAAAAATATTAGAGAAAAAAATTTATAGTCCACTGTTTTGAATTTTGTCTATTTTTTTACTTGAAATACCTACTAATTAGGTATATAATAAAGAAAAATGTCTTAAAGGGGAAATAGCGATGGAACAAAAGGATATTATATATTTGGATCATGCAGCGACAACGCCGGTAAAACCGGCGGTGTTGGAAAAAATGCTACCCTGGTTTTCGCAAAACTATGGGAATCCGTCCAGTACTATCTATGGGCTGGGCAGAACAACACATGAAGCTGTGGAAGGGGCGCGGGAAACAGTAGCAGGTTGCCTTGGTGCAAAGAAAGAAGAAATTTTTTTCACAGGCTGCGGAACGGAAGCGGACAACTGGGCGATTCGTGGCTGTGCCTATGCGAACCGAAAAAAAGGCAGCCACATTATCACAACAGCAATGGAACACCACGCTGTATTACATACCTGTATGCAGCTAGAGAAGGAAGGGTTTTCGGTTACCTATCTGAAACCGGACGCAGAAGGTCTGATTCAGCCGAAAGCAGTGGAACAAGCAATCCGACCTGATACCGTTTTAATTACTGTTATGTTTGCAAATAATGAAATTGGCACGATTCAGCCTATTGCGGAAATTGGTAAAATTGCCCGCACACATGGAATTTTGTTTCATACTGATGCGGTGCAGGCGGTCGGATCGGTGCCTGTTGAAGTAGAATCATTGCAGGTGGACATGCTATCGCTCTCTGCACATAAATTTTATGGTCCCAAAGGCGTTGGCGCACTATATGTCCGTAAAGGAATTCGTCCTGATATATTTATGCAAGGCGGTGCACAGGAGCGGGGACGTCGCGGCGGCACGGAAAACATTGCGGGGATTGTCGGACTGGCAACCGCTTTGGAACTTGCGTGTAAAAACATGGATGAAACTATGAAATGCATTGCGGAAAAACGAGACTATTTGATTGAACGTGTATTAGAAAGTATTCCCTATAGCCGCTTAAATGGTCATAGAACCAAACGTCTGCCAGGAAATGCGAATTTTTCATTCCAATATATTGAAGGAGAATCTTTGCTGATTTGGCTGGATTTGAACGGTATTGCAGCGTCTAGCGGCAGCGCATGTACCTCCGGTTCGTTAGACCCGTCCCATGTGCTGTTATCAATTGGACTTCCGCATGAAATTGCACATGGTTCTTTGCGCTTGACATTAGGAGAAGAAACAACAAAAGAGCAATTGGATTATGTTGTAGAGAAACTGACAAACACTGTAGAAAAATTACGTCAGATGTCACCGCTCTATGAAGCAGTACAGAAAGGATGAAAAAATATGATTTATACAGATAAGGTAATGGACCATTTTACCAATCCACGAAATGTCGGAGAACTGGAAAATGCTAATGCGGTGGGCGAAGTTGGGAATGCCCGCTGTGGGGATATTATGAAAATATATATGACGATAGAAAATGATGTTATTGAAGATATTCGGTTTAAGACATTTGGCTGTGGAGCGGCAATCGCAACCAGTTCAGTCGCAACAGAGCTGGTAAAGGGAAAAACAATTGAAGAAGCACTGAAAATCACGAATAAAGCGGTTGTAGAACAATTGGGCGGACTGCCAAAAGAAAAACTACACTGTTCTGTTTTAGCGGAAGAAGCGATTCAGGCCGCTATTTTAGACTATTGTGAAAAAAACGGAAAAGAAATTCCAGAAGCGCTGAGTGGCTGCGGCGGTTGTTGTGGCGGTTGTTCACACAACCATATAGCGCATGAGTAATGTATTAGAATGATAAAAGGGTAGTATCGCTGTATGAACGATACTACCCTTTTATCATTTTATAGTAGGTCTAGACATAGTTTTTTTCAGAATTTATGTTATACAGAGAGAATTTACATTATCAGTTGTAGCACAGAGGCAAATAGTGGAAGAGTTACAAGAGAAAGCAGCGTGGAGATGAAAATAATCTGTGCCATGCTATAGGAATCGCTGCCGGATGCTTCAGACAGCACTGCGCCATTGACAGCAACCGGCATAGCGGATACCATGACGGGAACTGCAAGCATATAACCACGCAGTCCACATAGGTATAAAATGGTTAATATAGCGGTTGGTATGCCAACAAGGCGTATCAGGGAAGCGATATAGCTTTTTGGAACACATAACATTTCGCGAAGAGAGGCGCCGCCCAGCAAAAATCCGGTAAGCAGCATGGAAAGCGGCGTGACACAAACAGTTGCCATATCAATCACTTCACTGACCAACGGCGGATATTGGAAATGTAGAAAAGAGAGCAAGATTCCAATTAAAATGCAAATAGTCACAGGATTTAGCACAACTTTTAGCTGAGTGAGCCATTTTTGTTTGCTGTCCTGACCCGCAGCATTTTTTTCAGTGAAAATATAGAGTCCGAGAACATTAACAATTAAATAGAGCGGAATGTTGAACAGTGTCAGTGTCAGCAGGGAATCCTGCCCAAAAACAGCGCTCATAATGGGATAGCCCATGAAAGCAAAATTGGAGAAGGTAAACGAAAAAATATAGATGCTCCGGTAAATTCTCTTTTTTTCAAATAGGCGAGAGACCAACAGACCGAACAGATAGCCAGCTAAAATCACTGAACAGGAAAGCAAGAGCACAGGAGCGCCTTCCAGAAAAGTTTGCGGCGTTAGAGAATCTCGCAGAATCTGCAATATCATTGCAGGCATGAATACGTTAAATATCAATTTGGACAGTCCGGGAGAAAAATCCGCGCGTATCATATTACATTTGCGCAGTCCCCATCCACCTGCAATAAAGATGAAGAGAATAAACGTTTTTTGGAACGCTGCCAGTAAAGAATCCATAAGAAAAACCATTCCTTCCGCTAAAATCTGCTATTTCTATTATTATTATAAC
>CATIYX010000176.1 GCA_949739095.1 uncultured Clostridia bacterium
ATAAGCCGAGTTCTGTATTGGACAATCATCTATCTAGACCGCATATTACTATACGGTTCAAGCCACCTACCTATTAGAAACCATTTAGAACCATTTTAAAGTTTCTGCTTTTGGTGTTGCTCCAGGTGGGGTTTACATAGCCGAATAGTCGCCTAAACGCTGGTGAGCTCTTACCTCGCCTTTCCACCCTTGCCGGCTACTAGAGCGCCGGCGGTATCTCTCTGTTGCACTTTCCTTAGAGTCGCCTCCACTGGGAGTTACCCAGCACCCTTGGTTCGTGGAGCTCGGACTTTCCTCATGCCGCCTTGCATTAAGCTGGGCGACCCGCGATTGTCTGGCTTACTCAACCTCTTTAGTATATCGGAAGTATGCCACAATGTCAAGCATTTCTATTGCAAATGCGCAACATATTTTTCTACCATTAAGTCAGGATGATAGGACAGCTTTGCCTTTCTAATGCCTTCAATGCCCATATCTTCTTCCCTGTTTACATACGTATATCCTTCCCATTCCCGTTCTATGAATAGTTGGTTGATTGCAGCATATGCGCCTTTATAGTCTGTATCCGCCTTTTCAATATGAACCAGTACTGTGCCATTTTGGTCCTCTCCCACAGTGACAGCAACAATTTTATTCTCTACCATCAGCACTGCACCCTTGACACCAAGTTCAACATAGTGGTCAAACAATCGTTTTGCCGCTCGTTTTTCGCCATCTGCATTCATGCTGCGCTGGTCAATTTGATGATAGACAAATGCTGCTGCTTCCGTTAAATTTTCTTCTGTAATAGGTAGATATACATAATCATAAGTATTTTTAAAGCTATTCACATGATTTCGTTTGCCATGCATTTTTTTCCCGGAAAGATTCATCAGTTTTTCCCGCGTATATACATAGTCGTCCATGTCCCGCATGTGCTCAAAGATATATTGCCCTGGTAGCGCTTCTTCCAGCCGCTGGCACATTTCTTCCGTAAGCGGCTTTATAGCAAACTCTCCATCCAAACATTCCCGCATAGTTAAAACTGCATGTTTCACATCTCCACCGCCAACGGGCATCGTATGGTACCACTCACCGTTTTCTTCCTGTGCAATTAATATCAAACAATCTTCAATAACTGCATAGCGGATATCGAATTCCTGCTGCCACATATACATATTCGTAAAATTACAATCTGAATTAATATATCCACACTGCGTATAATACCGGTCTAATATCTTTTTATCTTTCAGCGTAATTTCTTTAAATTTACAATTACATTTCACTTTTGCCTGTCTCATCATTTCATCCCCATTCTTTTATCACACCTATTTAGTATACTATTATCGCAGGCAAATATCAAGAGAAAATTTGCACAAAACTTATTCTACTCCGCCATTTTGCTTGTCATGCTGTTTGAACGACAGATATCCTATTGATGCAGTAAGTTCCGGCAACGGATATGTGTTTTCTGTTTCCCATTTTTCAGCACTGACCCATGCTTCATAGTCAATAAGTTTTCCAAAATAGTTTGTTTCTCCCCGACTTAAAAGCAAATCTCGCAGAATAAAATGTTCTGTACAAATATCACGGTTCTTTTTGCTATATGGACAATAGTGCATCACCTGCACCTCATCCGGCTGACAGGTTCCTTTTCCATGCGGACAAAATTGTTTTGTCCATCCCATACGGATATAGTCTACCGCTTTTTCTATTCCCCATACATTTTCATTCCGAAATGTTACCTGATAATACACCATATCAGAAATATCATAATATGGAAGTTCATCCGGAATTTTATAGAACGCTATATGCATTTTTTTCTGCACCTGTTTCTCCAATTCATCCAAGCGCGGCAAATAATCTGCATCTTTTCTTTGCATTTCTAATAAATAAATCAGTTCTCTGATAATCCGTAGTACCATTTTCAATTTCGCTAAAACAGAAAACGGTAAATATTCTGTTATTTCAAATTTCCCGATTGTAGAAAACAAATCCATATATTGCAGTTCTTTAAAATCCAAAAAAATAAATGAAAATACTTTATCTAAAAAATTGCGGTTCACCCACAAAATGTTTTCATCCGCTTCCATTCTGTAAATGGCATAGAAATATAAGATAAAATAGATACTGTTTGCTACGTTTATTTTCTCCGGCGGCTGCGGATTTATTTTATACCCGGACCCTATCTGGTCCGGAAACACAAAAATCTCTCTGTCCCCGACCTTTTTTACAATTCGGAATTGCCGCCATTCTAACACAATCTCCCGCAGCAGCTGCGGCTGGCACGCCTTATAAAACGGCAACATATAAAATTGTGTATGGAAATGATTATAAGAACCATCCGGATGCGCCAGCAACAACACTCTCTTATCTTTTTCATTTTCTAAATAATATCCCACACTGCCTGTCAAAGAATTAAACGCATATGCCGTAATTTCATCCAGCCGTTTTCCGCCAGACGATATACGCCTTTGCAGCAGCATTGCATCCCGCTTCTTTCGCAGATTCCACTCCTCTTTTACCATATAATCCTCTACCTGGTAAATGTTCTTGAAAAAACGATTATAAAAATATTGATTGGCACAGCGGTGAATGCAATAGCGTTCCACCGGATCATGCATACACCACACAAAGCGCATGGTATCCACCTCTTTTCCATACTGAAAAAAGAATGGCTGCTTGATTGCCTTGCCTCTTACTTTTCCGCGTGTTGGCAAAATGTGGTCTCGTACTCGTATCATTTCATATCGATTTTGTTCATCCAGACTGTAATTGGGATTATAGGATGCACCACTGACATAGTATCCCACCATTAACCGCATGGCGCTTTCCACATCCACTTTCCCTTTGCAAGGATTGATTTTGAAAAAAATATTGCCCGCCATGTTATCTGGTTCTTTTCTCACCCGCTCCGCCCTACATTCAAACAAAATAGCCGGTACACAAGATGCTTTTTCATTACCCGCTTCAAACGTATTGCTCATCATACAGGTAAGCCGCAATCCAGACACAGAGTCATAACCAGCCATCGTCAAACACCCCGTTTCCTGCTCCACTGTAAAGCAGGGAACTACCTCCTGTGACTCACTACTACTAAGCAGTCGGTATTTGCGCCCACCGCGCAGTTCTAATCCAATCTCTATGTCAAATGCAATACTGGAAAATTCCCGATGAACAATCATTTTCCTTGTTTTTTCTTCCACCTCAAATTGTATGCGTGACCCAAATATAGGCACCAGATATCTCATATGTAACGCTGCTCCTTGCTGTCCTCTTCCATCGCTGTCCTTAATCGAACACTTTTTATGCTATATATGTTGTCCTTCTGATTCGTAAGCATAGGAAAAATGAACCTTATCCGCTGTGTATGGGGTTCGATTCTCCTATGCTTATACTAAAACCTGTTTCCCATTCAACCAAACCATAACGGGCTTGCTGGTATATGCCAGCGGGTCGCCGTCAAACACAGCGATATCCGCATCTTTTCCTACTTCCAGTGACCCTACCCTATCCGCAATCCCGGTATATTTTGCCGGTCGAATTGTCCCCGCTTCCAGCGCCGCCATATATGGCATTCCCTCCCGCACAGCAATCGCCGCACTTACCGACAGGTATTGCACCGGTATTTCAGGGTGGTCTGTGATAATAGCAGGTGCAAGCCCCGCTTCCTCCAATATACCGGCAATTTCGGGCGTGAGATTGCGCAGCTCCGGTTTACTTCTGTCACAAAGCAGCGGTCCAACCAAAACCGGGACCGTACCATCAAGGTATTCCGTCATCAAATGCGCTTCCGTTGCATGTTCCAGCGTGATTTTAATATCAAATTCCTTGGCAATCCGCAGTGCTGTAAACATATCGTCGCTGCGATGCGCGTGCACTTTCAACGGAATCTTTTTGTCTAGCACCGGCAACAAACTTTCGCTTTTGATATCATATTCCGGTTTGTCTGCTTCCTCTGGACTTTTGTGATACTCTGCAAGCGTCCTGCCATATTCCTTTGCTTTTATCAGTGCTTCCCTTAGCAGCGCCGCTGTTGCCATTCTGGTCGTTGGCGTTTGATTTTTGTCGTGATATGTTGATTTTGGGTTTTCTCCAAATGCTGCTTTTACTGCCACTGGAGCGCGCACCACCATATCGTCTACGCATTTACCCGCCATTTTCAATGCCACAAACTGTCCGCCCAGTACATTTGCGCTACCCGGTCCTGTCACAGAAGTTGTTACGCCTGCACGCACCCCCTCAGAAAACGCCCTATCCAACGGATTTACTGCATCCAGCGCACGCAAATGCGGCATAACGGGATCTGTATCTTCATTCCCGTCGTCTCCTTCAAATCCCAGACCATCCTCCCACATTCCAATGTGGTTATGTCCGTCTACCATGCCCGGCATTACAATGCAATCTATGCAGTCATGGACTTCTTCAAAAGAACTTTCCGATTCCCGCAGCGTTTCCATCGTACCTACCGCAGCTATTTTTCCGTCATCTATTACTACATAGCCCTTCTCATATGTTTTTCCCGCCATGGTATAAATGCATCCATTTTTTAACAAAATCATTGGTGGCTCCCTCTTTCTCCCATTTTCTCCAGTCTATGCCTGCATACCTACATACAACGCTGCATTAAATCCGGCAATCGCTCCATCGCTGGCGGCCGTAATAATCTGCCGCAGTTGTTTTTCCCGAATATCCCCTGCCGCATATACGCCCGGTATACTGGTCTGCATGGTATCATCCGTGAGAATATATCCTTCCTTTGACAATTCCAGTATCTCCTGCACCAACCTGCTGGACGGGTCGCTACCCACTGCCACAAATATTCCCTGCAC
>CATIYX010000177.1 GCA_949739095.1 uncultured Clostridia bacterium
ATATCACAATTCCAGCGATTGGCGTAGTACATGGAAAGATGAGGGTGGCGGCGTGTTAATTAACCAATGCCCACACCAATTGGATTTGTGGTGGTGGATTTTGGGAATGCCGCAGCGTATTCGTTCCTTTGTCGGATTTGGAAAACACTATAATATTGAAGTAGAAGACGATGTGACGGCATATATGGAATATGAAAATGGTATGTCCGGACTGTTTATTACCTGTACAGCGGAGGTGCCGGGTACTAACCGACTGGAAATTTCCGGTACACGAGGTCGGTTGATTGTAGAAAATGATACTATTCGCTTTGACAGATTAGTGGAAGACTTAAAAGATTTCAATGAGAAAAATCGTGTGCCGTTCGGTACGCCGGAGGTTTGGAAATGTGAGATTCCGGTCAAACAAAAAGGTGAAAAACAACACGTTGGTATTATGAACGATTTTGTGCAGGCAATTGAAGAAGGGGCGCCACTTTTGGCACCGGGAGAAGAAGGTATCAATGGGCTATCCATTTCCAATGCGATTCATATGTCAGCATGGGAAGATAAATGGATTAACCCCGGGGATTTAGATGAAAAACGGTTTTATGAACTGTTGCAGGATAAAATCAAAAATTCTACTGTCAAAAAAGAATTATGGGAAGCCGTAAGCGATGTGCGTGGGACGCACTAAGAAAGGAGTTCAATAAAATGAAACCAATCGCAGCGCAGTTATATACACTCAGAGACTATATACAAAATTTTCAGGACATTGAAACAACATTCAAAAGGCTAAAAACGATGGGATACAATGAAGTGCAGTTTTCCGGTGCGAAAATTACGGATGCCAAAGAACTAAAACGCATTGCGGACGATACCGGAATTCACGTTATCTGCACACACATTCCATATGACGATATGAAAAACGATTTGAAGAAAGTCATCGCAGACCATCAGACATTGGGCTGTCTTTGCGCCGGTGTGGGCGCTATGCCGAGTGACTACCGCAGTGCGGAAGGGTTCCATACTTTTGCAAAGGAATTCGACCAAATTGCGAAAGAACTGAAAAAAGAGGGACTCGGTGCAACCTATCACAATCACCGATTTGAATTTGAAAAATTTGATGGGAAAAAGACAGGTATGGATATCTTATTGGAAGATGGTGATACCTATACTTTTATGGCGGATACTTATTGGATACAATCCGGCGGCGGAGATGTGGTAGAGTGGATTTATAAGCTGCGCGGACGGATTCAGATGATTCATTTTAAAGATATGGCGATTCAGAACAATGAACAATTATATGCGGAAGTGATGGAAGGAAATTTGAACTGGAAAGGCATTTTGGACGCCTGCGAAAATACCGGCATTGAATACTATATTGTGGAGCAGGATATTTGCCAGCGCGACCCATTTGAAAGTTTGGAAATTAGCTTGCGCAATTTGAAAAACGCATAGCAGGAGCGGATGAATATGAAAAAAGACAAAGGCGCCGTTGTAGTGGGGTGTGGAGCAGTAGGACCCGTTCATGCACAGGTAACCAAGGAATGTCAGGGCGTGCATTTGGTTGGCGTATGTGATATTATTCCAGAGAGGGCGCAGCGTTTGGCAGCAGAATATGACTGCAAAGCATACAATAGTTATGCACAGGTGCTCATGGACCCAGAGGTGGATGTAGTCCACATTTGTACGCCGCATTATCTGCATGCACCGATGGCGCGAGAAGCGGCACAGAAGGGAAAGCATTTAGTGATTGAAAAACCATTTGCCATGAACATGAAAGAAGCGGAAAAATTAGGGACAGAACTGTTAGCGCAGCAAGTGAAGGTTTGCTGCATCTTGCAAAATCGCTATACGCCGTGTATTCAAAAAATGAAAGAAATCATAGGCAGCGGAAAATATGGGGCGGTAAAAGGCGGGCGAGGATTGCTTACCTGGCAGCGCACGCCGGAATATTATAGAAGCGAAGCATGGCGTGGTCGCTGGGAGACAGAGGGCGGAGGACTGCTGATTAATCAGGCGGTACATTTGTTGGATTTGATGACCTATCTCGGCGGAGAGTGCGCCGGTTTGTCAGGTACCATAGCGAATCGTACCCTGCAGGAGGTCGTTGAAGTAGAGGATACAGCAGAAGCAACACTCTATACCAAAGCAGGACAGATACTCCACTTTTTTGCAACCAATGGATATTGTGCGAATACACCGTTTGATTTGGAAATTATATTGGAAAAAGCGACGCTACATTTTCAGGATAATAAGTTATATTTACGTCAGGAAGAACAGGTGCAAGAAATTGCGACAAATAAGGTGACTCAGAAGGGAAAAGCCTATTGGGGTAATGGACACTGGAATTTGATTCAGGCGTTTTATAATGCATTGCAGGGCGAAGCGGACACCTATACGAGTATTGCAGACGGTGTCGCTGCCGTTCAGTTGGTGGATGGTATCTATCGGTCAGCCCAAACAGGGAAACATATTTCTTTTTAAAGAAGGATATTGACAGATAAGTTGCTAAAACGTATAATAGAACTCAGAATGAAAAATGAATGGAGGAGACAAGGACATATGTTAAAAGGAATTCCCAAAATTTTATCTCCCGATTTGCTGAAAATTCTGATGGAAATGGGGCATGGCGACCAAATTGTCATTGCAGACGGTAACTTTCCATCTGCTAATTATGCACAGAGGCTAGTACGTCTGGATGGTCACAATGTGCCAGAAATTTTGGATGCAATTTTGCAGTTTTTTCCGCTTGACCCCTATGTAGAGCAGCCGGTTGGGCTGATGGAAGTAGTGAAAGGCGATAATGTGAAACCAGTCATCTGGGATACTTATAAAGAGCTGATTGCGAAACACGGAGGTAAACCGGAAGAACAAATTCAGTTTGTAGAACGTTTTACATTCTATGAAAAAGCAAAACAGGCATATGCCGTGATTGCAACAGGTGAAGAAGCGCTTTATGCGAATGTGATTTTGCAAAAAGGCGTTGTAGTAGAAGATTAAAGAGACAAAAAATGAAAGAAAAAGGACAGGGTAGCAAAATGCCCCGTCCTTTTTTTGTGTCAGGTTAAAGAAAATCCGTGCTTTGTTTTTTTTTGAATATAAAACCGCAAGTTTTGCAATGTGAAACGCAATAAAGACGAAGAAGTTTGCATTTTGGATTGATATAATGAATGCATAGGAATGAACTATGAACAAGGAGGAGTGTTGTGTGAAAGCATTTATGGATGAAAATTTTTTGCTGCAAACAAAAACGGCGCAGCAGTTGTTTTTTGACTATGCGAAGGAACAGCCGATATTTGATTATCACTGCCATTTGAATCCGGCGGAGATTCAGCAGAATAAACGGTTTCAGAACATCACAGAGGTGTGGCTGGGCGGAGACCATTATAAATGGCGCGCCATGCGTTCGCATGGGATAGAGGAACGAGCTGTTACAGGAAATGCGTCTGACTGGGAGAAATTCTATGCCTATGCGGAAACCATGCCATATTTGATTGGCAATCCGCTTTACCATTGGAGCCATTTAGAGTTGCAGCGGTATTTTGATGTGCAGGAATGCTTGACAAAAGAAACGGCAGAACATGTGTACAAAAAAGCGAATGAAGTGATAGAAAGTCCGGATTTTAACGTACATAATATACTGAAGAATTCTAATGTCCGCATGATTGGAACAACAGATGACCCCACAGATGATTTAAAGTGGCATGAACAGATTCATAAAAATGGTGGTGTGGAAGCGGCGGTGCTGCCGACTTTCCGACCGGATAATGGTGTGGAAATTCAAAAGCCTGGTTTTATAGAATGGGTACAAAAATTAGGCAAAGTTTGCGGAAAAGAAATTAAAACTTATGCAGATTTTCTGGCAGCGGTGCAAAGCCGAATGGACCATTTTGAAAAAATGGGCTGCCGCTGTGCAGACCATGGACTGTGCTATGTTCCCTATCGGGAAGCGGGCGAAACAGAACTGGAACATATTTTCAGTAAAGCGTTGGCGGGCGAAGCGGTAACACGGGAGGAAGAAGAAGCCTATAAAACGAATTTTCTGGTGTTCTGCGGACAAGAGTATGCCCGCCGCGATTGGGTAATGCAAATGCATTTAAACGTAATTCGCTGTGCCAATACACGTATGTTTGAAAAACTCGGTCCAGATACAGGGTTTGATTCTATTGACGACAATGAAATTGCTAAGCCGCTTGCCAAATTAATGGACGCTATGGACAAAGATGATTTGCTACCCAAGACCATTTTGTATACGCTCAATCCCAAAGACCAATATGTGCTGGCAACCATGGCAGGAAATTTCCAGCAGAGCGGCGCAAAAAGTAAAGTGCAGCTTGGAAGCGGCTGGTGGTTCTGTGACCAAATGGATGGGATGGAATATCAGCTAAAGACCTGGGCGAATTTGGGGGTACTGTCTCATTTTGTTGGTATGCTGACCGATTCACGCAGCTTCATTTCCTATGCGCGGCATGAATATTTCCGCCGCATTTTGTGTAATGTAATAGGCGATTGGGTGGAAAATGGACTTTATCCAAATGACCAGCAGTATTTAAAAGAAATCATAGAAGGTATTTGTTATAAAAATGCAAAGGACTATTTTGGTCTATAAATATAGGAGAATCGAACAACCCTATGCGGTGTTCATTCCTCCTATGTTTAACGAAAAAAGGAGGGAAACGAAATGGAAATGACATTTCGATGGTATGGAAAAGATGACCCGGTAACGCTGGAAAAAATCCGGCAGATTCCCGGTGTGACAGGGATTGTTAGTGCAATTTATGACATTCCGGTAGGAGAAGCGTGGAGCAGGGAAAAAATTGCAGAGCTGAAAAAGACAGTCGAGAATGCGGGAATGCGGTTGAGCGTGATTGAAAGTGTTCCTGTGCATGAGGACATTAAATTAGGCAAACCAACGAGAGACCGTTTAATTGAAAACTATTGCCAGACGCTGCGCAACTTAGCGGCGGAGGATATCCATATAGTGTGCTACAACTTCATGCCGGTGTTTGACTGGACGCGTTCGGAATTAGCCCACTCATTGCCGGATGGCTCGAATGCATTGGTCTATTTTGCAGAGCAGGTAGAAAAAATGGATCCCATCAATGGAGAATTGTCTCTGCCGGGCTGGGATGCAAGCTATACCAAGGAAAGTCTGAAAGAGGTTATGGATGCCTACAAAGAAATCACAGAAGAAGATTTGTGGAACAATTTGAAATATTTTCTGGAACGTGTAATTAAAGTAGCAGAAGAGGTACAGGTGAAGATGGCGATTCATCCGGATGACCCGCCCTGGCCGATTTTCGGCTTGCCGCGCATCATCACGAATATGGAAAATCTGGAACGGTTTTTGAAATTGGTAGACAGTCCTTATAATGGACTGACTCTGTGCAGCGGTTCACTTGGTGCAGCGGCGGACAATGACATTGTAGAGATGGTGCGCCGGTTCGGTGGCATGGGAAGAATTCATTTCGCACACTGTCGTAATATCCTACTGAGGGACGGGGATTCTTTTGAAGAGTCAGCACATTTGTCGGAAAAAGGGTCGCTGGATATGTATGAAATCATGAAAGCCTATCATGATGTTGGGTTTGATGGACCCTGTCGTCCCGACCATGGCAGAATGATTTGGGGAGAGCAGGGACGACCAGGATATGGATTGTATGACCGTGCGCTTGGCGCAGTTTATCTAAACGGATTATGGGAAGCGATTGAAAAAAATGAAGCGAAAGGATGATGTGAAAATGGAACTACCATTTGCATTAGATTTAAAAGGAAAAACAGCAGTTGTGACGGGTGGTGGCGGCGTACTTTGCGGCATGTTTGCTAAAGCACTGGGACAGTGCGGCGCAAAAGTTGCTGTTTTAGATTTGAACTTGGAGCGGGCGCAGGCAGTTGCAGATGAAATTAAAACAGAGGGCGGTACGGCAAAAGGATATGCAACCAATGTGTTGGATATAGACGAGCTGCAAAAAGTACGTACGGCGGTGGAAACAGATTTTGGCATTTGCGATATTTTAGTCAACGGCGCAGGTGGCAATCATCCCAAAGGAACGACTACAAAAGACTATTTAATGCCGGAGGATATCAAAGGAAACGAAGAAATTATGACTTTCTTTGATTTAGACCCTAAAGGCGTGGAATTTGTGTTTAATCTCAACTTTTTGGGAACGCTGCTGCCAACACAGGTGTTTGCAAAAGCGATGGCGGAGCGAGGTCAAGGCAACATTATTAATATTTCATCTATGAATGCATTTTGTCCATTGACACGCATTCCTGCCTATAGCGGTGCAAAAGCGGCGGTATCCAATTTCACGCAGTGGCTGGCAGTGCATTTTTCTAAAGTTGGTATTCGTGTCAATGCAATCGCGCCGGGATTTTTCATCACGAATCAAAACCGTGGATTGTTGATTCAAGAAGACGGCAGCTACAGTGCACGTGCACAGAAAATTTTGTCACAAACGCCCATGGATCGCTTTGGAGAAGCGGAAGAACTTCTGGGAACGCTGCTCTTTTTGGTGAATGAAAAGGCATCTGGTTTTGTGAATGGGGTCGTGGTTCCGGTAGATGGCGGTTTTGCTGCCTACTCCGGCGTATAGACAGGTATATCAGAAAAGGTATATGCATAAATATAGTGGGAGGTAGTGAAATACCTCCCATTTTTTATGCCCTTTTTCAGCATAATTCGATAAATTCTTGAGGAATTAAAAAAAAGCATTGCAAATTCGACAAAGATACGCTATAATAAAAATAGTATGAGATTTTATTGTAATGGAACAAATTTTGGTAGAAGAAATAAGAATAGCCGGGATTGATACGAATAGAGAAAAATCACGAAAAATCGTGTACAGAAAGGGCGAATGTACGTGTTTGGTATCAAAGAAGTTGGAATTGATTTAGGAACGTCGTCTGTGTTGATTTATCAAAAAGGAAAGGGAATTGTACTGCGTGAACCTGCCGTAGTAGCCGTTGATGTCCATAAGGGGACTGCAATTGCAACAGGATATAAGGCACAGCGTATGCTTGGAAGAACGCCGGAGCATATCAAGGCGGTGCGTCCTATGCGAGATGGGGTCATTTCCGATTATGAATTAACCAGTAAAATGTTGCGGGAATTTTTGCGTAAAGCAATTAAACCTGGAATATTGGGATATAAAGCGGTTGCGTGCGTACCGAGTGGTGTAACGGAAGTGGAAAAACGGGCGGTTATTGACGCTGTGTCGCAGGCGGGGGCAAGCCGTGTCCGTATTATTGAAGAACCGATTGCAGCGGCGCTGGGGGCAGGACTGGATATTTCCAAACCAAATGGTTCTATGGTAGTAGATATCGGCGGCGGAACGACAGATATTGCAATTTTGTCCCTAGACGGAATTGTGGTGCGTGAGTCCATCAAAGTTGCAGGCGATAAATTTGATGAAGCAATTGTAAAATATGTCAAGAAAAAATATAATCTGCTCATTGGAGAGCGGACCGCAGAAGAAGCGAAACTGGAAATTGGTTGCGTGCTGCCGATGGAAGAGGAACGTTCTTTTGAGGTGCGTGGTCGTTGCTTGATTACGGCGCTGCCCAAAACAATTGAACTAACGTCAACTGAAATGGCGGAAGCGACAATTGAAACAGCAATGCAAATTGCAGAAGCGGTTTATTCTGTTTTGGAGCGGACAAAACCGGAACTTATTTCCGATATTAGCCAGAATGGGCTTGTTTTAACGGGCGGCGGAAGCTTGATTTGGGGGATGGATATTCTGCTCAAACAGCGTACGGGTATTGCTGCCCTCATTGCAGAGGATTCCATTTCCTGTGTAGCGGAAGGAACAGGGAAAGCGTTGGATTATATTGAGAGCCTACCCAATGAGGCACAGCGTAAAAAAATTATTTATTCGTAGGAGGGCACACAATGTTAGACATCAATGAAATTATGGAGCGGATTCCGCATCGGTATCCATTTTTGCTGGTTGATAAAATTTTGGAGATTGAAGAAGGAAAACGTGCGGTGGGACTGAAAAATGTCACTATCAATGAACCGTTTTTCCAGGGACATTTCCCAGGTTATCCTGTGATGCCGGGCGCACTGATTCTGGAATCGCTGGCACAGGTTGGAGCGGTGGCGGTGTTGTCTTTGCCGGAAAACAAAGGAAAACTGGGAATGTTTGTCGGCGTTGATAGATTCAAGTTTAAATCGCAGGTAAAACCGGGTGATACGCTCACGCTGGAGGCAGAGATGCTGCAAATGCGGATGAATATTGGCAAGGCAAAAGTAAAAGCGTCGGTGGATGGAAAAATGGTTGCCGGCGGTGAAATCAGTTTTGCAATTGTATAAAGAGTATGAGGGGGTGACTAGCGTGTAGTCATCCTTTTTCTATGGGAGGAAACGTATGAAATTTGAAGGATATGTTTTAGTGAGTGATATTGACGGAACCTTAGTCAATAGGCGGTGGGAGGTTACACAAGAGAATAGGGAGGCAATTGCCTATTTTCAGCGCGAAGGAGGCAAATTCACATTAGCGACCGGACGGATTGCGGGTAGGGTGAAGCAAATACAGCAACAAGTACAAGTTGATTTGCCTGTTATTTGCTACAATGGCGCGTGCATTTATCATCTGGATACGGGAGAAACCCATTGGCAGCACTTGCTGGACAGAACTGTTACGGAGGTTGCAGATGAGGTGTTGGAGAGCCTATCGGATGTCAGTATTCAGATTTATGCGAACCATCATATCTATTTATATCAGCAGAATCCTAAGGCAGTCTATACAACATTTTTGCTAGATGAACATGTGATTCGGGTGGACGACTATAAAATGACGCCGGAACCGTGGGCAAAGCTGATGTTTATTGTACAGGCGGATAAAATGCAGCAAGTGCGTGATTGTGTCGGACAAAGCCAGCTGCGGGGACAGTTCAATTTTGTTCAAAGTGCCCCGGAATACTATGAAGTGCTGCATCCGCTTACCAGCAAAGGCAGTGCGCTGGAAAGCCTGGCGGCAATGATGGGGCTCTCCATGGATAAAATTATTGCGGTAGGAGATAATGAAAATGACATAGATATGGTAAGAAAGGCAGGATATGGATTTTTGACATCGACGGCAGAGCCAACATACCAAAAAGAAGTCGATTTTATTTGCGGAAGTTGCGAATTAGATTCTATTGCAACTGTTATTGAAAAGATGGAGGAATTTGTGTTGTGAAACTGCATAAAAATGGAAGCAGATAAAAAATATATTTGACAAGTAAGTACAAAATATATTTTTAAGAAGGAAAAAAGGAGTTTATGTAGAATATTGAAAGTGGGCAGGATTTGTATTATCTTCGATTGTTAAATTTCTGTCCAGGACCATAGCGTAATATATACTCATTACAAACTGATGGGAGTAATTGGTATTGGATATTACTTTAGAGGAGGGAATGAAATGTCGACTATCGACAAAATCGCAAACTTAAGAGACCGCAGACAAACCTTGGAACAGGGCGGCGGGAAAGACAAGCAGGACAAACAGCACGCGTCCGGCAAAAAAACAGCGCGTGAGAGAATTGCAATGCTGCTTGACGAAGGTAGCTTCATTGAAGTGGATGCATTTGTAGAACACCGCGGCACAAAATTTGGCATGGAAAACATGCAGGCGCCAGCAGAAGGCGTTGTTACCGGATATGGTACAGTGGATGGACGTCTGGTATTTGTCTATGCACAGGATTTTACTGTTATTGGTGGTTCCCTGGGAGAAATGCACGCAAAGAAAATTTGCAAAGTGATGGACATGGCTGTCAAAATGGGCGCGCCCATCATTGGTATCAATGATTCTGGTGGAGCAAGAATTCAGGAAGGAATTGATGCTTTGGCAGGTTTTGGGGAAATCTTTTTCCGCAACACCAGCGCGTCCGGTGTGATTCCGCAGATTTCTGTTATTATGGGACCTTGCGCGGGCGGCGCAGTATATTCGCCAGCAATTCAGGATTTCATTTTTATGGTGGATAAAACCAGCCAAATGTTCATTACCGGTCCGCAGGTTATCAAAGCTGTTACTGGCGAAGATGTGACAGCAGATGAACTGGGCGGTGCAGCAGCGCACAATGCCAAAAGCGGCGTAGCGCATTTTGAATATGCTGAGGAGGAAGCCTGTATTGCAGGTATCAAACAGCTGCTGAGTTACTTACCATCCAATAATCTGGAAGATGCGCCAGAATACGCTTGCGATGAAGCGGATCTTAACCGCATCAGTGAAAAACTGATGACAATTGTGCCTGATGATGCAGGTAAGGCGTATGACATGAAAGAAGTCATTACAGAAATCGTAGATACAAATAGCTTCATGGAAATTCAGGAAGCATTTGCGAAAAATATCATTGTTGGATTTGCGCGTATGAACGGACGTACGGTTGGTATCGTAGCAAACCAGCCCAAGGTAGCGGCCGGTTCTTTGGATGTAGATTCCTCCGATAAAGCAGCGCGGTTTATCCGGTTCTGTGATGCGTTTAACATTCCGTTGGTGACTTTGACAGACGTACCTGGCTATCTGCCGGGCGTGGAGCAGGAACACCATGGTATTATCCGTCACGGTGCAAAGCTGCTGTATGCATATAGTGAAGCAACTGTGCCGAAAATCAATGTAATTGTGCGGAAAGCTTATGGCGGCGCTTATATCGCAATGAGTTCCAAGCATGTTGGCGCAGACATGGTGTTTGCATGGCCGACCTCTGAAATTGCTGTCATGGGACCCGATGGTGCGGCAAACATTGTATTCAAAAAAGATATTGCAGCGGCGGACGATCCGATGGCTATGCGTCAGGCGAAAATTGAAGAATATAGAAATGAATTTGCTAATCCATATGAAGCGGCAAAACGCGGTTATGTTGACGATGTGATTGAACCTGATTCCACACGTCCGCGTATCATTAGTGCACTGGAAATGCTGATGAGCAAACGCGAAACGCGTCCATCCAAAAAGCATGGAAATATTCCGCTATAATGCGAGAATAGAGCATTTAGATGAAAGGCGAATGGAGGGAATGGAATGAGTTCAGAACAACTGATAGAAATGCTGGTTATCTGCGTACAGGGAATCTTAACTGTTTTTGCGATTTTGCTTATTCTCTGGATTGCCATTGTAATTATGCATAAATGCGTTGCGCTGGGTGAGAAAAAAGAAAAGAAACAGGAAAAAATGGCGGCGCCAGCACCGACAGCGGCTCCCAAAGCGACTCCGGTGGCAGTTGCGACCGAAGACGACGACGAGTTAATTGCTGTTTTGACAGCGGCAGTGGCGGCGTCACTGAATACATCAACATATAATTTGAGAATTAAATCTTTCCGGCGTATCGGTCAAAACGCTCCAGCGTGGAACGCTGTCGCGCGGAAAGAACAACTTGAAAATCAATTATAAGATAGAGGAGGAAAAGAGACATGAGAAAATTTAAAATTAACGTAAACAATAAATCCTATGAGGTTGAAGTAGAAGAAATCGGTGGCACACCAGTAGCGGCTCCGGCTCCTGCACCAGCAGCAGCTCCGGTAGCAGCGCCTGCAGCGGCACCCGCGGCAGCTCCAGCAGCAAAACCGGCAGCAGCGGCACCAGCTGGTGCAACGAAAGTGAATGCGCCAATGCCTGGAACCATTGTAAGTGTGAATGTGTCCAATGGTCAGAGCGTGAAAAAAGGCGATGTTCTCTGCATCCTGGAAGCAATGAA
>CATIYX010000178.1 GCA_949739095.1 uncultured Clostridia bacterium
CACCAGCCGGTACAATGGGTATTTTCGCTGTTGCAAATACCATCTCACAGCTTTTGTTACCCATCAGTTTCATGCTTGCAGGTATTGCCGCAGTAAATCACTTATCAGACGATTTTTCTTTGCAACCGCTTTATGATTGTGCAAAAAAAGCTGTACTTTGGGGAATCGGCATCTTGATGACCGTTTTTTCCGCGGTGTTGATGATAAGCGGCGCCACAGGAAACGCACTGGATAATGCCGGCGGAAAGGCAGTGAAATATGCAGTCGGGAACTTCATTCCTTTTGTCGGCGGCGTACTATCCGATTCTTTAGAAAGCATTATCGTCTATGGAAAACTGATTAAAACTGCGGCTGGTACGGCAGGCATTCTCGCGTTGCTTTACATCTGCCTTACACCAGCCATTCAAATTATTGCAATTATTTTTTCCTATAAATTGTGCAGTGCCCTGCTGCTTCCTGTCGCGGATAAACGAATCACAGGCGCACTCAATGACGTAACCGGCGTGATGAGCATGATTCTGGCAATGGTTCTTTGTTGTGCTGTCCTGTTCATTATTGCCATGGGACTTTTGGCAAACATGCTGTAAATCTGCTGCCTCATTTAAGACGAGTCTGCTTGGCATCTATCAACCGGTAGCAGCTTTCAAAAAAAACAATACCAACGATAATCGGTTGACTTTGATTCCTGTCAATCTTGCATTTGGAGGAACGCTTTATGACGTATATCAGAAATTATGTCGTTCTGATGGTGGGATGTATTTTCCTCAGTACTTTGGTGCAGACCGCCTTACCCGACAGTCCGCTGAAGAAAACACTGCGCTTTGTATTAGGACTAATTCTGGGTGTTATTATTATCACGCCATTCGCCCGGTTCGGGGGTAGTACAGAACCATTTTCCTTCGCCGCTGTTCCCACTGCCCCACCGCTCAGCACACAGCAGAAACAGCAGATGGAGTCTTTGGTGCAACAGCAAACACAAACCCTATTTCAGCAAACGCTGGAACAAACTATTTTGCGCACCATTGTAGAGCATGGTGGTGCAGAAACAACAGGTATCCATGTCGACTGCAGTAATGACGGAACAATCCATTCTATCACCGTCGTCTCACATGACCGTACACTGCCCACGCTTATTTCACAGACATTCGATATTCCATTACAGAAAATTCACCTTCGCGCTGAAGTTACCGAATGAAAAAAGGATGTGCTATTTTTATGACAGATTTTAAATTCATCCGTAATTTATTTACGAAAAAAAAGGGGCTTACCAACCTTTTTATTATATTATTACTCGGTATCCTGCTGTTGTTTCTAGGCGGCGGTTTGGGTTCCAAAAAAGACCCTCACGCCTCCACAAACATGCAGCAAACCAGCGCAGAAGATTTAGAGCGCAAACTAGAACAAACGCTCAGCCAAATCAAAGGCGTTGGTAACGTGAAGGTTATGATTACGCTGGAAGACAGCGGCAGTCATGAGCTCGCAACCGACATGCAGGATATCAAACGAGGGGAGGAAAGCAATCTGGAACAAAAAACCGTCATTATTGGCGGCAGCGGCGGCTCATCTCCCTATGTCGTGCGCGAAAAGAGCGCTAACGTGAAGGGGGTGATTGTTGTGGCGGAGGGCGGCGGCGACCCGTCAGTATGCGAAACCATAAAAAAAGCTGTTGCCGCCGTGCTGACAGTGATGCCTCACCGCATCGAAGTCGCGAAAATGACATAAATCTATACAAAAAAATTTTATAGCTGCTATATAGCGGCAGATAGGAGTGTTTCAATGATGTTCAAGAGAAAACAAGTGATTCTGGTTTTATTAGTGGCAATGGTTGGTGTTGCAGGATATCTGAACTGGGCATATCAACGCGGCAGTGACGTCACAGGCGGCGCAGAACTTGCCGTCAATCCTGACCAATATGAAACAGCACAGCGTCCACTGGGAGAAAGTGCTCTCGTAAATTCCGATGTAAGCGGTGAAACCGAGGAATCCGCTCCCACCGCTGTGGAACAAGATGTTTTAAAACAAGCACGCAGCGATAAAGACCTCGCCCGCAGCAAAGCAATGGAAACATTGAACAACATCATTTCCAGCCCCGATACTACGCCGGAAAACAAATCCAAAGCACAGAACGACCTGAATACCATGGCAGCCAATATGGAAAAAGAAGGTGTGGCGGAAGGTCTGCTGAAAACCAAAGGTGTTACCGATTGCGTTGTATTCGCCACCTCCGGTGAAGTGAATGCCTCTGTCAAATGTGAAAATCCGCTGGAAACTGCTGAAGTTGCTAAGATTCAGGATGTCCTGACCTCCACCTTTGGTGTTAGCGTCGACAAAGTAAAAATTACGGAAATCAAATGATTTAAGACTTTTGTAAAACGCCCTGCTAGTCCGCAGGGCGTTTGTTTTCTATGCAACACCTATTTATGTATTTCATCATATCTGCAACCCTGTTCAAATTCCCATACAAAAAGAGCCTGCAACGAAATTGTCACAAGCTCTTTTCTGATGCTGGTGCATCTTTTTGTATTTAAGTATTCCTCATTTATGAGGACTGTTTGCTAGCTAACTGCATTCCAATTTCATAAATTTGCTGTGCCGCGCCCATAATACCCATTTTTTTTGCATTTTGACTCATGGCTTGCAGTGTTTCTCGATTCATCAACAATTCCAGCAGCGTTTCTTTCAAATAGCGTGGTGTTAACTCCCGCTCACAAATCACTTTTGCCGCACCTTTTTTCTCCAGCGCTCTGGCATTATATTCCTGGTGATTGTGCGTCACATTCGGCGAAGGAATCAAAATAGAAGTCTTTCCTGCGGCACAAATCTCACTCACAGTAATAGCTCCCGCCCTGGCAATCACCACATCAGCGTCAGCAATTGCCTGATCCATATCATAGATATATGGTACGAGCTTCACCTGAGCCGGCAAGGGTTGTGTCCGTTTTTTCACATCCTCATACTCCCGTTTCCCTGTTGCCCAAACGATTTCAACATCTGTTTCCATATCCTTTATCAATTCCACCATGGTATCGTTTATTACTTTTGCACCAAGACTGCCTCCCACTACTAAAACAGACGGTCGTTCATGTGGTTTTTGCTCTGCTGCAGCAACTTTAACAATCGTTTCACGAATGGGATTTCCTGTTAAAACTGTCTTTTTTTCCGCAATATATTGATTCGTGTCCTCAAAACTGATTGCCACTTTATCTACAAATTTGGACAGAATTTTTGTTGTCAGTCCCGGAATCACGTTTTGTTCATGTATCAGCGTCGGAATTTTCTGTAAGTGGGCACAAAACACTGCCGGTCCGCTCACATAGCCGCCGCAGCCTACCACCAAATCTGGCTGAAACTCCCGAATAATTTTTCTTGCTTGCCGCACACCACGAAACGCCTGCCATGCGATTTTAAAATTTTCCGGTGTTAGTTTCCGTTTAAACCCTGCCACTTCAATATAGGAAATAGGGAATCCTTCCCGTGTTACCAGTTCGGTTTCCATCCCCCGCTTTGTACCGATAAATTGTATTTCAGCGTGTTCCTTCTCTGCAAACTGTTTGGCAATGGCAAGCGCAGGATTGATATGACCCGCCGTCCCCCCTGCTGCCAGCAATACTTTCATGCCATCCTTCCTTTCCATTCGTTATGCTTATCCATGCCCCAGCGTCTATCTGCTATATCTTGCATTCCGCCGCGCTGCAAGTCCACTATTGTTTCTTTGCACCTGTGTATGACGGTAGGCTTGATGATAGTAAGCGCTATCGCGCGGCTGCATCGATGCGCGTGCAGATGCCGGACGTGTAGCAGATGCCCGCCGCGGTGTCCCTGTATTTTTCCCTGCCGCCGGACGAGGTTTTCCTTCTTTATAGGTTGGCTTCACACCTGACACCGCCCTGGTCGACTGTCTGGATACATTCAGCACAATTCCCATGCTCGCCAGCGTAAACATCAATGATGTTCCGCCTGCACTGAAAAACGGAAGCGGCATTCCTGTCACCGGCATCCACGCTGTGACAACCGCAATGTTGATAATTACTTGCACCATAATCAGCGCAGTAATTCCAATCGCAATCAGCGAACCCAACTTATCAGGCGCTTCCATTGCAATTTTAATGCAGCGAATCAGCATCAAAACAAACAAAAGAATGACCAATGCTGCGCCAATAAATCCTAATTCTTCACATATAATTGAAAAAATAAAGTCATTCTGTGGTTCCGGAATATTTAGATATTTTTGGCGGCTGCGTCCCAGCCCCAAGCCAAATAAACCACCCGAACCGATAGCATATAGGGACTGCACGCCCTGCCAGCCCGCACCTGTTGCATCCTTAAATGGATCGGCAAAATTCAAAATACGCGCCGCACTATATTTATCTTTAAACATAATAAACAACAAACCACAAACTACAATAGGTGAAAACACCATAAAATTACGGATACGCGCACCTGCAACGATGACAATAACCATTGCCACAATACCAATCAACATCATGGCACTTTTGTGTGGCTGCAATAATAGCGGTGCACAAACACATCCAATGATAACAAGATATAATAAACAACCCTGTTTAAAACTATGCATACTTTCCTTACTCTGGCGGGAGCAAATACAGGCCATCAGCAGCACGATACCGATTTTTGCAAGCTCGGATGGCTGCAAACTGAAGGGCCCAATATTGATCCAGCGACGTGCACCATTAATATCTTCTCCCACAAACGCCGTCACCAGCATTAGCACCCATGTAACTGCCATATAAGCGAGCACAACATTAGGTTTCGCCAACACATGATAGTCAATTTTGGAGAGATAAATCATCAATACAAATCCGATAACCGCTACAATCAACTGCTTCTTTAAAAAATACATGCTGTCGCCCAGTTTATATAATGCTGTAACAGAACTGGCACTTGCTACCATAACCAAACCAAAAAATAGCATGATAATGATAATTGCCAGCAGCTCCAAGTCCATTCTTCCCTTTTTCTGAAAAACGGTAAACGCCTCTCTAAAAAGTCCATTTGGTTTCTTTCTTCGTGCCATAAACCTGTTTCACCCCCTTTTTTTGGAATTAGTGAATGCCCAGATATGCAACTATGCCAAGTATAACGCTGACAGCCGAAAACATACTGACAATTTTCCACTCACTCCAGCCGCACATTTCAAAATGATGGTGGATAGGGCTCATCTTAAATAGCCGTTTACCGATCAATTTAAAACTTGCCACCTGTAAAATTACGGAAGCTGTTTCAATGACATAAATACCACCTGCAATCAATAAAAACAGTGGTGTTCCACTAATCACAGCAATTCCTGCCACCGCGCCGCCCAAAAACAACGATCCAGTGTCACCCATGAAAACTTTCGCAGGGTGTTTATTAAACCATAAAAACGCCAGACAACCGCCTGCCACTGCAATCGAAAACCCTGCAATACTGTTTTGCAGTGCTCGCCCTGCTGCATAGAAAAACAGCATTACAACCACAGTAACGCTTGTTGCAAGCCCATCAATACCATCTGTTAAATTCACCGCATTCACACTCGCAATGATAATCAAAACAGCAAATGGCAAGTACCAAATGCCCATTTGGAACTGAATATGGGTAAATGGAATCAAGAGTACCGTCGGCAACACATCATTGATATATAGCACAC
This sequence comes from uncultured Clostridia bacterium, assembly GCA_949739095.1. GTDB lineage: Bacteria > Bacillota > Clostridia > RUG12999 > RUG12999 > JAAWTG01. The sequence goes on from CATIYX010000178.1 coordinate 5,648, forward strand.
CGACAAAAATCACAGAGGCAACAACTTGCATGAGCAGTTTTTGAATTTCTGTCAGTCCCAGATTCCGTTTCATTTTCACCTTGATAAAATCATCAATAAAACCAATCACACCAAATGCCAAACTTAAATAGAGCAGCATGATGATTTTGAAATCACGCCAGTATACTGCCACGCAACTCACAAAGACCGCCAAAATAAAAATGATACCGCCCATCGTCGGCGTTCCGGATTTTTTATTGTGCCAACTCGGACCTTCCTCTCGGATTTCCTGTCCAAATTTTAGTCTGCGAAGCGCCGGAATAACAAACGGTCCGCTCACCAGCCCGCTCACCAGTGCAATCAACAAAACAGTTAAATGACTCCCCATAGTTTCCACTCTCTCCTCTGGTTCCCTTTTGTGTTACGCCAAGTGCTGCTGAAAATACGCTTTGACAATTTCTGCTTCACAAAACGGTACTTTTTTTGCACCTACAATCTGGTATGTTTCGTGTCCTTTCCCTGCCAGCAGCACAACATCGCCCTCCTGCGCAATATCCAGCGCATGGTAAATGGCTTCCTTCCGATCTATCATGACAGTATAGTCGCAGCCCGACTGAATAACGCCTTTTTCAATTTCTTTGCAAATATCTTCCGCACGTTCACTTGCCGGATTGTCAGTCGTAATCACACAATAATCAGACCATTTCCCGACAATTTCTCCCATAGGTGCCCGTTTTTCCCTGTCTCTGTCCCCCGGACTACCAAACACTGTAATGACCCGTCTCTGTGCAAATTCCCGTACGGTTGTCAGAATGTTATATAAGCCGTCCGGCGTATGGGCATAATCAATCATCACACGAAACGGCGCCGACACCGGTAGCATTTCTGCCCGCCCCTTTGCACCGCGCGAAATAATCAGACCACGCTGCACTGCATCTGGCGCAATACCAAGCTGCAATGCACCAAGCGCTGCCGCCAATGCATTATATACATTAAAACGACCCGGCAAACCTACTTTAATTTCTCCATTCATTTTTCCTTTCACGCGAAACACAGTTCCCCGCTGTGACAAATGAATATTTTCTGCCTGAAAATCACTTTTTTTCTCAATAGAATAGGTATATCTTTGCGGCGCATTTGCCGTAATAATATCATTGTATGCATCATCTGCGTTCCCGATACCAACCTTGCAGCAGGAAAACAATTTTGCTTTTGCCGCCGCATAATTTTCCATAGTTCCATGAAAATCTAAATGCTCATGCGTTAAATTGGTAAAAATCGCCAGTTCAAACTGTGTTCCATAGACTCGTTTGAGGTCCAGTGCATGAGAGGAAACCTCCATCACACAATACTCCATTCCCTCTTGCAGCATAGTATGAAAGTATTCCTGCAACTGGTTTGCTTCCGGTGTTGTGCGTTCGGCAGGAATTTCTCTGCCACCAATGATAATGGCGTCTGTACCAATCAGTCCCACCTTTTTTTCTGCCATTTCTAAAATGCTTTTCATCAAATGGGAAATCGTGGTTTTTCCATTTGTACCTGTCACACCAATGATCTTCAATGTACGTGAAGGATGCCCATAATAGGCGCAGGCAGCCTCTGCCAGCGCCTGTTTTGTATCTTCCACCAAAAGCTCGGCTGCGCCGCTGCCCGTCTCTCTTTCTGCAATCACGAGTGCAGCGCCGGCTTCCACTGCCTGCGCTGCTAAATCATGTCCATCAATATGCGCTCCACGGATACATACAAACACACTTCCTTGTTTTACCTCCCGCGTATCGCGCGTTACGCCGCAAACTACTGCGGATGGATTCCCAGTAAACGAACGGTGTTGTATGTCCTTGATGAGTTGTGCTATCGTCAATGTAATCCCTCCGCTCCTTCATTTATTAACCTGTCGGCTGCTGTTCTCCCTGAAACTCTACAGTCACTGCGCTTCCTGCCGACAGCTTCGTACCTGCCGCTGGGTCCTGCTTCACCGATTTCTGGTTATTTCCACCGCCGGTAACTTTCGCATTCAGTCCGATATCTGTCAATATCTTGTTCACTTCTGTTGCTGTCCTGCCAACAACGTCCGGCACCGTTACCATATTTGCCTCGGTATTTGCACCGTCCGTATAAATCGTCACGCCGGAATACTCTTTCAATGTCGTACCGGGTTTTGGCTCCTGTGCTGTGATTGTCGTGCCTGTTCCTACAATCTTTGCGCCCAGACGAAAATTTGTCAAATTATTTTTTGCTTCATCAACCGATTTCCCTGTCACATCCGGCACAGTAGTCATCATAGCAGCCAATTCTTCTTGTGTGTAATTTGGTTCAATATTATAATATTGCATGATTTCTTCCACAATTTTACCTGCCGCCGGCGCAGCTGTCTGACCGCCATAGTAGGATTCTCCTTCCGGTTCGTCCAAAATCACCAAAACGACCACTTGCGGGTCATCAATTGGCGCGGCAGCAACAAAGGAACCAATATATTTGTTATTCCCTCGCGGTAGTTTTTCACTCGTTCCGCTTTTTCCACCAATCCGATAGCCTTTCACTGCCGCCTTACTGCCGGAATCATTGACAACAGTTTCCATCACCAATTTCAATTGTTCCGAGGTCTCTTTGGAAATTGGCTGCCGGATAATTTCCGGTTGTATATCTTCCACAACATTACCGTTGCTATCCTTAATCTGTTTCACAATATGCGGACGGTACATAACGCCACCATTGACCAGCGCAGACACCGCCGTCACTGTTTGCAGCGGTGTGATACCAAATCCCTGTCCAAAAGATGCGGTGGCAAGCTCTGTAGAATGGAAATCTTCATACGCATGAAACGGTCCTACCGCTTCTCCCGGCATATCAAATCCGGTGAGTTCTCGAAAACCAAATGCCTTATAATACCGGTAAAAATCCTCCTGCCCGATTTTTTCTCCAACGCTCATTAAGCATGGGTTACAGGAATTTACCAATCCTTGCAAAAACGTTTGAGAACCATGTCCCGATGTTTTCCAGCAGTGGATTTTTGCGCCTCCCACTTCTTTCATACCTGTACAATTATAGGTATCCTGCAGGGTCGTCACTTTTTCTTCAAGTGCCATGGCACAGGTAATCAATTTAAATGTGGAACCTGGCTCATAGGTATCCACAACCGCTTTGCTGCGCCACATTTTTTGCAATTCTTCCGCCATCCGCTTGTTATAGTCCTCTTCCGGCAATTGCTCAATTTCCTGCTGCAATTGCTGATTGGTAAGCTGACGCGGATTATTCAAATCATAATTGGGATAGTTTGCTAGCGCCAGAATTTCTCCGGTTTGCGGCTGCATCACAATAGCGCACGCCCCATTTTTCACCTTATTGTCAATACATGCCTGCTCCAGATTTTTTTCCACAAAGTGTTGGATGGTTTCATCAATCGTTAGCACCAAATTGTTACCATCCTCAGCATTATAGTATTTTTCATATTCAAAAGGTGCAGTCGCACGGTTGTTTCCTGCCTTGACCACTTTCCCGCTTGTGCCCTTCAAATATTTGTCATAAATACTTTCAATGCCTTCTAGCCCCTGATTGTCTGCCCCTGTGAATCCAATCACATGACAAGCAAAATTACCATAGGGATAATACCGTTTAGTATCCTCCACCATGGAAATTCCCGTCAAATCATGTCCTTTGAGTTCTTCATCGGAAAGCTTGTTGCCACTTTCATCCTTTCCACTGATATATTTTCGGATTTGACTTGCCGGCGTGGCTTCCACCCGTTTTTTCACATATTCAAAACGACTGTTTTTGTTCAAAATCGTTCTAATTTTTTCTTGATCCAATTCCAGAATCGCGGATAGTGTTTGAATCACATCTTCTGTATTTCCGTTTTTACGAATTGCACTCGGGTCTGCGACAATGGTTTCCACATTTGCACTAACTGCTAATTCTTTTCCGTTTCTGTCATAAATCGTCCCACGTTTTGGGGTGATTTCTTTTTCCTGTGTCTGCTGATCTAACGCCTGTTGCTTTAAATCCTGTCCGCGTACGAACTGCAAATATGCCGTCCGTCCGCTCAACGCTGTCAGCAACGTCGCGGTGATAACCGTCATTAAAATAACCCGTTGCTTCATGACGTTTCCACTTTTCTTTTTTGCCACCCTATCACCTTCTTCTCCTTCACACAGCTTCTACAGATTCGCCTCTTCCTATATTTATTTATGACGCAGTCACTTTATTCCATAACACCTTTGCACCTTGCATGATTTCGCTTAAAATCCCCTGTTTTTTCTCCAAATGCAGAATTTCAGCGCTGTCTTGATTCGTCACTTCTACATAAACCACCTGATTTTTACCCGGTTTATTCATTCCAAGCTGGCTGGTTGCAATTTCTTCCAACTTTTTCAGGTCCATAGATTCTTCCATTTTCAGCGTTTTCTGCTTGTTGCTCGCTTCAATTAAAAACAACTGTTTTTGTACTTTTGTAATTTCCTGGTCAATTTCATTCAAATAGGCAAATCGTTGTATCATAACCATACTAAGTCCAAAACAAATTAGACCAACAAACAGCACACTCCAACGGAATTTATGCTTTTTCTGTGGTATAGTCCGCCCAACAGGCGCACTTTTGCGCTGCGGCCGCGGCATATATTGTGGCTGTGGCAGTTGTCTCGCTAAATTATCCTGCATCTTTCATGCCCCCTGTTTTTCAGATTCTTCTCTCCGTTATCACCGTTTACGAATCCCACGAAGCTTTGCGCTTCTCGCCCTGGGATTACGTTCCAGTTCCTCTTCACTTGGCTGCACTGGTTTGCGCGAAAGCATTTCGCCCAACGCTTCTTTTCCACAAACGCAAACCGGAAACGATTTTGGACAGGTACACCCTTCGCAAAGTGACCGCCATACTTCTTTCACAATACGGTCCTCCAACGAATGAAATGTTATAACCGCCAAATGACCGTCTGGTTTTAATATGTCAAACATATCCCGCAGTGCCTTCTCCAATTTTTCTAATTCCTGATTGACCTCAATTCGAATCGCCTGAAAAGTGCGTTTTGCCGGATGTGGTCCCTGTCTGCGGTTTTTTGCCGGAATTGCCTGTTTAATGATTTCACTGAGCTGGAACGTAGTTTCTACCGGTGCCATCTCTCGCGTTTTGCAGATGACGCGCGCAATAGAAGACGCAAACCTTTCCTCGCCCCACCGACGAATCACACGTGCCAAATCATTTTCGCTATATCCATTGACAACATCATAAGCACTTATTTTGTCATCTCTGTTCATGCGCATGTCCAATGGTGCATCATGCATATAGCTGAAGCCCCGTTCTCCATTATCCAACTGATAAGACGATACGCCAAGATCTAGCATGGCGCCGTCCACTGCCTCAATATGTAATTCCTTTAATATGTCCTTGATGTCTGCATAGTTTCTATGTATGAATGTCACTTGTCCCAGATAGTCTTTTAGTCGCATCTGTGCATTCTCGAGCGCTTCCGCGTCGCGGTCAATGCCAATCAGCCGCCCGTCGCCCATTCTGCGGCACACCTCTAATGCATGTCCGCAGCCGCCCAGCGTTCCATCCACATAAATGCCGCCAGCATGTACGCCAAGCATGTCCACTGTTTCTTTCCACAACACTGGCACATGATAAAATTCCATTATAAAAACCCTTTCCTTCATTTCATCTTACATGCACTCAGTTACATTGGAATGTCCAGCCCTAAACTTTCTGCCAGTTCCTCCAGATTCAGGTCATCCTGGTCATTATATGTTTCCCAAACGCCGCTGTCCCAAATTTCCAGCGTACTGCCAATACCAATAATCTTCACTTCCGCCCCTATTTTAGCGAACTCTCGCAGTTTTGGTGCAATCAGACAGCGTCCCTGTTTGTCAATTTCACATTCCACCGCACCACCAAGTAAATAACGTTTCAAGTCTCGCGTACTTTTTTTGTTGCCCGGAAGTGCTTCCAGTTTCATCACAAGCTCGTCCCATTCTTTTTTCGTATAGACCCGCAGACAACATTCCACGCCACGTGTGATAACAAACTCTTTTCCAAGCTTCTCACGAAATTTGGAGGGAATGATAAATCTGCCTTTTTCATCTACGCCATGTGTATATTCTCCCATAAACATAATTCATCATCCCTCCTTTCTGCAAGCTTGTCCAATCATTTGTAATCAAATTTTAATATCATAGCCTCTTTGGGGTTCTCCACAGATGTTCCATTCTCCTCCACTTCAAACCACTATATTAAAATTTTACCCTATTTCTAAGAAAAATGCAAGACTTTTTACTAAAAAAGTTTCGTATTTTTTATACAAAATCGCACAAAAATTCTATAAAAAGCTATTTTTATGTTATTATATGTATATATTTGTAATATATTGGTTATTTTGTAGGGTTTTTATCTTTTGTAAAGAATTTGAAACAGGGTGGTACAAAGTGGAGGGATTTTGCAATACAGTTTTCATCATTTTGTAATATATGGCAACAAAAAAAGGAAGACACATCGCCTTCCTTTTTTCAAATAATACTTTTATCACACTCATACCGTCAAACGCCAAAAATTATTTGCTGCTCTTTCTCATTTTATTGCGCTTGACGACTTTGAGCCGTGTGAATTCTTCTCGCTCTTTTTCCTCCAAAACATTGGTAATGTCTGTAACGATTGTCTCGTAGCGCGGAATAATGATATTTTTTAGCGCGTTAGCTCGCCGCTGTGTTTTTTTAATATTTGTCGCCAGACGGTATATTGCATTTTCTACTTCCGCCATTTGCTCCGTCAAAATACGCACATCGTCAAAATGCCGCTTCGCCTTGTCAAGCTTCATACTGGTTCCCATAAATCCATAGGTTGGCTTCACATAGTCCTCATTGATGTCCACTCGCGGAATCTCCACGCCCATCACACTGCGCATTTTAACCTGCATTTCCTGATGCACCGGCACTGCGCGTGCCAATTGTTTGACGTGCATAATCCCTTCCGTGATATTCGCCTGTTGTAGCGCGTCATATGCTTCCCGAAAGGTGGAATCAATTTTTTTCTGCAATTCATCTGCTTTTCCCATCAGCGACATCATTTCATTGACTAAAATCGTCCGCTTTTTATCCAGCAGTTCATATCCCTGCACAGACAAACGCAGCGTATTTTTTGCCAGAATTAAATTTCCTTTGGTCGCAAACAGTATGGAGTCCATGTTTCTCACCACACTTTTCTGTTACATTTCACCTAAAATCACTTCATCCAGCGGACGTTTTGGCACATGCAATGTTCCGTTTTCATCCTTATAATATTTCACATCACCCTGCCATGCTTCCTCCACCGGTTGCTCCGCTTTCATCCCCAGCGCCACAACGCTAACCAATTTTTCTTCCTCTTTCAGTCTCAACATTTCACTAATTCCTGCATAATCAATTGCACCCATCCAGCAAGCGCCAACACCATCTTCCTCCGCCGCAAGCAGAATGTTTTCCATTGCCGCGCCCGCGTCCAGTTCATAGCCGCTTTTCTTAATTTCCAAATTTACAATTTGGGCAATATATGCCGTGGGGCGTTCGCCCAATTCCGGTGTTCCGTCCGGCGCAATATAAGCTGCCCAACGCACACGTTCAAACATCCGATTCACCATTTCCGTTGAGTGCACAATTACATATTTCAGCGGCTGCAAATTTGCTCCTGATGGTGCAAGGCGTGCCGCGTCTACATATTTACGTAGTTGTACAATGGATAGGGATGTTTGTTCAAATCGCCTTATCGTTCGCCGATTTTGTATGACCTCATAAACTCCCATACATATCGCCTCATTCTTTATAATATTTTTCCATCATCTCTTTACTGATACGGTCCAGTTCCGTTTTTGGCAGCAATTTCAGCAAATCCCATCCCATCGAAAGTGTTTTTTCAATGGAACGGTTCTCAAATTTCTTTTGTCCAACAAACTGCTGCTCAAATGCTTTACCAAATTCCATATATTGTTTATCCGTCTCACTCAATTCTTCTTCCCCAATGACCGATGCCAGCGCACGCGCATCGCTCACTTTGGAATACGCTGCAAACAATTGGTTGGACAACTCTGGATGATCCTCCCGCGTAAACCCATCCCCAATACCATCTTTCATCAAACGCGACAGCGAGGGCAGCACAGAAACCGGCGGATAAATTCCTTTCAAATGCAAAGAACGTTCCAAAACAATCTGTCCTTCAGTGATATATCCTGTCAAATCTGGAATTGGGTGCGTGATATCATCGTTAGGCATTGTTAAAATTGGAATCTGTGTCACCGACCCTTCCGCATTTTTGATCATGCCAGCACGTTCGTAAAGAGACGCTAAATCACTGTATAAATACCCAGGATATCCTTTTCTAGAGGGAATTTCTCCTTTAGAAGAAGAAATTTCACGTAGCGCTTCCGCATAGGACGTCATGTCCGTCAAAATAACCAAAACATGCATATTATGCTGAAATGCCAAAAACTCCGCCGCTGTCAGTGCACAGCGCGGCGTGATGATACGTTCCACTACGGGGTCATTGGACAAATTCATGAACATAACCACGCGTTCCAGCGCTCCGCTTTCCTCAAAACTACGTTTAAAATAGTTTGCTACATCATGCTTCACACCCATTGCCGCAAACACAATCGCAAAATCATCATTGCTTCCGTCTGCCAGCGTTGCCTGACTGACAATCTGAACCGCCAAATTATCATGCGGCATACCGCTGCCGGAAAAAATCGGCAGTTTTTGTCCTCGTATCAGTGTGGATAAACCATCAATAGCAGAAACTCCTGTCTGAATAAAGTCCCGCGGATAGTTTCTGGAAACCGGATTCATGGGACTGCCATTCACGTCCACCTTTGCCTCAGGAAAGATTTTTCCAAATCCGTCAATCGGTCGTCCCACGCCATCAAACACACGCCCCAGCATCTCTTTAGACACCGCTAATTCCATGGTATGTCCTGTGAAATGCGACACAACATTGTCCTCCGACAGCCCTGTGCTTCCTTCAAACATCTGGACAACCGCTTTATCCTTGGAAACTGTCACAACCTGCCCCAAACGTTTTTCACCACTATCCAGAACAACGTCCACCATTTCATCCAGCGCAACATCCTGCACACCTTCAATGATGACCAGCGGTCCATTGATTTCTTTTAAGCCTATATATTCTAATGCCATAAAATTTTTTCACCGCCTCTTTTCAGCCCCTCAGGATTGATAATCCTGTTTTAGCTGCCCACAAATGCTGTCAATCTCCCTATCATATTCCTCCAGCTTTTCCAGCTGGTCGTTTGTCACATCATATTTAATTGCAATGAGTTTTTCAAAAATACCCGTATCACGCAATCTGGAAACTGGCATGGACAAGTCTATCAGTTTTTTTGCCTCATCATATAAATGCAAAATAACCTGCATCATCCGATATTGTTTTTCCAATGGCACATAAGTGTCGTCCTTATGAAACGCATTTTGTTGCAAATATCCCACACGAATCACCCGCGCAATTTCTAACGTGAGCCGTTGGCTGTCCGGCAGTACATCGCTGCCAATCAGCTTCACAATTTCCATCAGGTCGCTTTCCTCCTGCAACAGTCCGATAAACCGCGCACGGCACTTTGGAAAATCTTCACCCACATTTTGTTCATACCACGATTCCAGTTCGTCAAAATATTCACTATAACTCGCAATCCAACCAATTGCAGGATAGTGGCGGGAGTATGCCAATGAACGGTCCAA
>CATIYX010000179.1 GCA_949739095.1 uncultured Clostridia bacterium
CTATGAATCCTGAAAACAAGAGAGGTTTTGAAAGATGTTCCAAGTTATTGTTTTACTTTCATCAGCAACAACCGCTCTGCGGCTAAAAAAATCTCTGGCTGACAAAGGTTTTTCTTCCTATGTGATACAGACACCCAAACACCTCGCTATCGGTGGCTGTGGTTACAGTCTGCGGACTTCTTATAATTGCTTAAATTTCTTATATCAAGAAGCGCGGCGTATGGATGTCCGCATTAAAGGCGTTTATCAGGAAACCAGCGGAGAAAAAGGCTATGAATATACCAGATTAAGTTAAACGAAGGAGAGTCTCCCACGGGACTCTCCGCAATTTTTTGAAAGGAGTGAACTCTGTGATCTATCTCGATAATGCTGCAACGTCATTTCCCAAACCCTCCAACGTCTGTTCTGCTGTATATAAATATATGACCTCCTGTGGTGCAAATGCAGGACGCAGCAGCCATAAAATGGCACGCCGCGCTATGGAAGTCGTTTGGGACTGCCGTGACGAACTGGCGCAATTTTTTGGTGTTCAAAATCCGCAAAATATTGTCTTTGCAACAAATACAACTCATGCTTTAAACACAGCTGTTTTGGGCATGGTACCGCCTGGCGGCCATGTCATTGTCTCTTGTCTGGAGCATAATTCCACCGTCCGTCCACTCTATAAAATCCATGCGGATGTTTCCGTTTTACCACTTTCAGAAGATGGAAGCTGTAATATTGCCGCTTTACCTGAACATATCCGCCCCGACACCAAATTAGTCATTATCAATCACGCTTCTAATGTAAGCGGTGTTGTAAATGACATTTCTCTCGCCGCTTCTCTATGTAAATCCTATCAAATTCCGTTGTTGATAGACGCCGCCCAGACAGCAGGCGTGTTGCCGCTTTCCTTTGATGCATTAGAGGCATTTGTTGCATTTCCTGGTCACAAAAGCCTGTTAGGTCCACAAGGAACCGGCGGACTTTATATTCCCCCCATATATTCTCCTGCCCCCCTTATGTGCGGTGGAACAGGCAGTAATTCCGAATCGCTGGAGCAGCCTCAAATCCTGCCGGACTATTATGAGAGCGGCACACAAAACGTTCCGGCAATCGCCGGACTGCTGGAGGGTATCCGCTATATCCGCCGTAAGGGACGCGAACTCATTTATGCTCATGAGGCAGCTTTGGCGGAACAAATTATAGCCGGATTAAAACGAATTCCACAGGTTTCCATTCTCTGTCCTGATGCACCGCAGCGTGTAGCGACAGTCAGTTTCACAGTACGTCAACGTGATACTTCGGAAATCTGCGAACGGTTAGACGAAGAATATGATATTGCCTGCCGCGCCGGTCTGCACTGTGCTCCGCTTGCCCATCGATCATACCACACGCTGGAAACCGGTACAGTACGTGTCAGTCCTGGATATTTTACAACTACACGTGAAATTGATACATTTTTAAATGCTGTAGAACATACCGTTTCACATTAAATTTCAGAAAAAAAGAAGGCGCTGCCGCTTTGGACTGCAACGCCGTCTTTTTTCATTTTATGCGATATACCGCCCATTGCCCTCTGCTGTGATAAATTTTCTAAACTGCCAAATGATTTCAATGGTATCCGCACGCGGAATTTGTTTCAGTGGCCGGAAGGTATTGTCTTCATAACCGTTAATAATACCATAACCTCTCAGATTGCGGATTGCATCTGCCGCCCAAAGTGGAATTTCATTCTGGTCTGCAAACTCAAGGTCCACACGGTATTCCGGCACTTCTATGGATAGTGTATTCATCACTATCTGTGCCGCTTCTGCACGCGTGATAATGTCAAATGCGTGTAAATACAGTTTATCCCCTTCCAGACTTCCCTTAATAATTCCTTTTTTATAGGCATATTTTCCCGCATCTAGTACCCATTGCCCATACTCTGCTTCATCTGCAAACACAGGGTCTGTATTCCCATCTGGATAGGTTTCACCAAGTGCTGACAGAATCAGCATGACAAACTCAATACGATTCACCTGTTGTTCTGGATGCATAAACCGCTTTTCTCCAATGCGTTCTCCAACCCAGATGTTTTCGCTATATAATTTTCCTGCTGAATATTCTGCGAAATGACGGTTCAAATCCGCATAAAGCGGCGGTTCAGAAGGCGTTTCCGGCGTGGGTGTCGGTGTTGCCTCATCGTCCGGTGTCGGCGTTGCTTCCCCATCCGGTGTCCCCTCTATATCCGGCGTCGGTGTTGCCTCTTCTCCTGGAGTTGCTTCCCCATCCGGTGTTGGCGTTACTTCCCCATCCGGTGTCACTTCCGTCCCTGGTGTCCCTTCTGTATCCGGTGTGGGTGTCGCTTCTTCTCCAGGTGTTTCTTCACCTTCTCTTGTCTCTCTGGTACTAAATAGTTTATCAATCCAACCGCCTTCTTTTTCACTGCCTGGCTGCGGTGTTTTTTCTGCTGCCGGCGTCACTGTTATTGCGTTTGGTGTTGCAGTAAGCGGCGGGTTTTCGTCAGATGGATAACGCGATAGTGTTGATGTATCGGTATATACAATTCGTACAGACGCACCATAGCGTGCATATCCATTACTCGTTGCCCCATTCCAAATAAATTCCACATAGCCAACATAATCCCGTGCCGGAGTGAAATTCAACCGTTTTATATCCGACACTTTTATTTCCTGAAATTCTGCAACCAATTTATTGCGGAGTTTCAACTCACCAACCGCAGGATTGGGTAAACTTGAAATCTGAATTTTTTTCAGTTCCAAATCTGTTCCTATATAATGTTCTGCAAATTCTTCTTCGGTAAATGTTACAATCTCATTTTTCACAGCCCGTTTTTCAATAGAAACTGCTGAAGTTCCGATTGCAAATACCGGCATAGCTGCTGTCATGATAATACTAATAGTAAGCAAGACAGCCCAGCCTTTTCGTCTCATGATGATGCCCCCTTATGCATTTCAAATTTTGTTATAGCTGACATTCAATATTTTCAGTATTTTGATAAAAAATATCCTTTTAAAAATTTGGGTTGATTTCATATTTTTAAAATTGACATTTTTGCCAGTGTTGATTATAATAGAAAGGGATTGAAACAAAAAGGACGGAACATAATCATGGTATTGAATGTAAATCATCTTACAAAATATTTCGGCAGCGAGTTATTATTTGAAGATTTATCTTTTGAAGTCGCTGACCACGACAAAATTGGGCTCATTGGTATCAACGGCTCCGGAAAAACGACTCTGTTTAAAATTTTATTAGAGCAAGAATACTATGAATCAGGCGATGTTTTCAAATCAAAAAATTTGCAAATTGGTTATATGCAGCAACAGGTAACACTGAATAGCGATTGCACCGTTTGGGACGAAATTATGAAAGTTTTTGCTAACCTAATTGCCTTGGAAGAGGAACTGGAAAGCATTAATATTGATATTGAAATTGCAAATGGCGACATGCAATCCCTTGTAGAGCGGCAGCATCAGGTAACGACCGCTTATGATGACGGCGGCGGTTATACCTATAAAAGCCGCGCAAGAGCCGTACTGCTGGGACTGGGTTTTTCAGAAGATGATCTGCGTGCACCGTTGTCCATTTTAAGCGGCGGACAAAAAACGCGTATCATGCTTGCCAAGCTGCTGCTTGGCGGATATCCCCTTTTGCTTTTGGATGAGCCTACCAACCATTTGGATCTTGATTCTGTGCGCTGGCTGGAAGATTTTTTGCAATCCTATGATGGTGCAGTGATTGTTATTTCCCATGACCGTTATTTTCTCGACAAGGTAACAAACCGTACTTTCGAACTAGAACACAACCGGTTAACGCTCTATTCCGGCAACTATACCCGCGCCATGCAGCAAAAAGAAAAAAATTTAGAAGTTGCCTGGAAGCACTATGAAACCCAACAAAATGAAATCAAACGAATTCAGGGAATCATTGAACAACAACGGCGTTGGAACCGCGAACGCAACATCAAAATGGCAGAAAGCAAAGAAAAAATGCTGGAGCGGCTGCTGAAAGATTTAGAAAAACCGGAATCTTCTCCCGATAGTATGAACATCCATTTTTCTGTAAAGCAGACAGGCGGAAACGATGTTTTGACAGCAGAAGATTTGTCCAAAGAATTTGACGGCAAACGATTGTTTTCCCATGTAAACTTACATATCCGCCGCGGTGAACGTGTATTTCTGCTGGGTCCGAACGGTTGCGGCAAAACAACGCTGTTCAAAATTTTGCTAGACCAACTTCCGGCGGACACAGGTCATTTCGCGCTTGGCTCCAACATTACGGTCGGCTACTATGACCAAAACATGGAATCGCTTACACCTGAAAATTCCGTGATTGAAGAAATTTGGAATGCCTATCCCAAAATGACTGCCACCGAAGTGCGTAATTTCTGTGCTGCTTTTCTGTTCCGCGGCGAGGATGTTTTTAAAGAAATCAATTTACTCAGCGGTGGTGAAAAAGCAAAGGTTGCCCTGCTAAAATTAATGTTGCAAGGCGTTAACTTTTTAATTTTGGACGAGCCTACCAACCATCTGGATATTGATTCCATGGAAGCGTTGGAACAGGCACTGCAAGATTATGACGGCACATTGTTTATTATCTCCCATGACCGTTACTTTATCAACAAACTGTCCTCCCGTGTTCTCGTAATGGAACGAGGCGGCGTGACCTCTCATATTGGGAATTATGATGATTATTTGGCGCATAGTATGCCGGCCGCCACCAATGATAAACAAGCTGCCAAACCGGTAAGCGCGGCAAAACGTTCCTACCTGGAGCAGAAAGAATGGAATGCACGCAAACGCAAGCTCTCCAGCACTGCTACCAAGGCAAAATCTGAAATTGAACGTTTAGAAACAGCAATTGACGAAGCCAAACAACAAACTTTGTTGCCTGAGATGGCGGCAGATTATACCAAGTTAATGGATCTGAATCACTCTATTGAAGCGCTGGAAGAGGCATTATTTTTGCAATATGAATTATTGGAAAATAGTGAGGCGCAACTTCAGCAAATGGAATCGGCAGAAGGTTAAACAACCATTCATATATAATGCCCTCATATGCAGATATCTACATATGAGGGCATTGTATATCCATGATTCTTTTATATTTCAAACCGATGAATCAACCGTAGCTTTTCCTGTCGGCTCATGGCTTTAATAGCGCATTCCCTACGCAATGCCAATGATTTGCTATCCAGACATTCATAATAAATCAGTTCCACTGGACGCCGGTTTTTGGTATATTTTGCGCCTTTTCCCGCATTGTGCACTGCTACGCGCCTTTCTAAATCTGTCGTCCAGCCGGTATATAACGTATCATCCGCGCAACGAAGAATATAAACATAATGGCATTCACCGTTTGATTTCAAAACAAACTTCCCCTTTTTGACCTATTATCAACACAGTAACACGATACAGTGTATCGCCCCAGCTCTTTTGCAAATGGCCGTCTGTAACATCAATTTTTTCCGCCGAAACAGTAGCCTGTGCACCACTAATTTGCAGTATAGATGTCCCTATTTTCACCTCTGTGCCGCTGATTTTAGGTTTTTTCAAGGTCATAAAATGGAATGCTATCTCCTGTTTTTGTTCTAGTTCATAGCGGTCGCAAATTTGTACACATACCGCACCACGGTCTAAACAAAGCGTTCTGTTCCATGAACAGATGCCCGTTTCTGCGCCATAGGTATCACGCAGTTCCATTGTCAACCGACTGTTCCCCTGCTCCGCCTTATAAATAACCTGCTGTGCACCATACTCTTCGCCGGGCAATTGTTCCGCACCGCCAATCTGCGGCACATTATGATATCCGCTGCGCATGGTCCAAATCTCGTAACGCTGTAGCGAAAACGTTTTTTTGGTATAGCGTTCCACACCAATATCAATAACAATAGGCTGTCCGTCATCATACAGCATAAAACTGCCAATATCATTATGGTTGTGACTTTCCCCATTGTGTCCGCCTTTGGCAATCAAAGCATAGCCCTTATCACTATTTGCTGTTTCCCGCGCTATCATAATTTGCGCGTCCGCCCACCAAATATCTTGCTGACACAGCGGTTTTTCTGTATATTGTTTCATTTCATCGTAACACAAAATTCCTGAAAAAACACGTCCCATACAATACCAACTTGCATAACGTACTGGTTCGTCCCACAGCCGTTTCAGCGCAGCTCCCTCCGCCATCATCATGGAATCCTGCATCGTTTTTCCGTAACGGAAAATCCGCGACGGATCCGGTACGATACGTAACGGTGAATCTGCGAAATTCATATAATATTTATCATGAATCCGCGCATTGCAAATAAACCGTCCCATTTGTTTGATTTTTTCACTTTTCAGCGGAATTTGGTTTCCGGTTGCGTCGGAGATCACTTCTAATGCATCCATCAGAGAGCCTGCGGCGTTGAACCAATACCCCGGTCCTTCTACACACGCGCCATCCTCTCCATAGGAATTTACAAAAATATCTAAAGTTTCTACCGCTTTATTCACTGCCGCTACGCGGTAAACATCGTTTTCACACGCTAAGGTAAAGGTCCATAAAATATTACTCGTACACCACGGCGCCCAGTTATTCACCTGACCGCCCATGAAGCCCATCCACCAAAATTCTGTGCCTGTTAAATAGGGATCAAATACACGCCGTTTTAATTCTCCTTGTATCCGTTTCGTAATTTGTGGCGATATGGTATCCAGTTTATTTTTGAGCAAATAGTAAACAAATGCAATAAGCTGCGCGGTTTCCAGCGAAAACAAATCCAGCACCGCATCATTCAAACTATCCGGCAGAACGTCCGCCATCCCGCTGCTGCAATTACCTAGATGTGCGCTGATTGCCCACGTTGATTCCTCACAGATAGACCAAATTCCATTGATAATATCATCTAGAAACCGGTTTTCATTTTCCACACATTCCGCCATGACAAGCGCGCCCAGTGCCATGCGCTTCGGGTAGGACAAATCTTCATAGCAGGCACGGTTACCGCTGCGCTGATATTCCAGAAAATAAGTCGCAGGAATGCCTTTCCATTCAAACGCCAAATATTCCTGCCCCTTTTCCAGCAAATGCTGCCGCAGCTCTGGTGCCAGATTCTCCCAAAATTCCCGTTCTTCCGGTTTGGGATAGGGATGATATTCTTTCGCTGGAATCATATTTTCCCGCACCCAAGCATTTTGAAACATTTTTCTGATTTCATACATCCTACTATTCCTCCTGTTCCGGCTGTTGAACCTCCCGCAACCGTAATAATATTTTTCTCGTCCGAACGCCAACCAGTTTATCAATGCTACTGCCTACTTTATTTAGATTTGTCTGCGCCTCCTGGAGCACCACATCAAATTTTTCAAATTCCTTTTTCACACTGGAAAGCGTATCCCACACCTCGCTGGTGCGTTTTTCCAGCGCCAATGTCCGAAATCCCATTTGCAAGCTATTCAGCAGTGCACACAATGTAGAAGGACCTGTGATAACCACTTTATATTGATGCTGCATTTGTGCTAACAAATCGCTGCGCCGTGCGATTTCTGCATATAATCCCTCTGTCGGCAAAAACATCACACCAAAATCCGTTGTCTCCGGCGGACTGATATATTTAAGAGAAATATCTTTCGCATATTGCCGAATGGCACTTTCCAGCAATTTTCCGCATTCTGTAGCCTCGTGTGTATCCCCTTCCTGCACAGCATGAAGATAGGTTTCATAATAATTTAGTGGAAATTTAGAATCCATGGGCAGATATACTGCTCCGCCTTCTTTTCCGGGTAGCCGAATCGCAAATTCCACCCGTTTGTTGCTGCCGCGCACCGTTTCCACATTTTCCTCATACTGTCCCGGCGCCATTACTTCTTCTAAAATATTTTTGAGTTGCAATTCTCCCAGAATACCGCGCGTTTTCACATTGGACAACACTTTTTTTAAATCGCCGACATCCTGTGCTAAATGCTTCATTTCTCCAAGACCGCTATGTACCTGCTCCAACTGTGTTGAAACTGTTTGAAACGACTTTGTTAGTCTTGATTCAAGCGTTTGGTTCAATTGCTCGTCCACAGTTTTGCGCATATTGTTCATTTGCAAATTGTTGTTTTCCCGAATCTCTTTTAAATTACGGTTCACTGTTTCAGACAGATATTGCAGCATTTGTTGGCTCATTTTTGTCGTTTCACTGATTTGATTCATTTGCAGTCCCGACATTTGCGTGAGCTTTTGCAGAGTACTTGTTTCAAAAGCTTCCATCCGTGCGGAAATCTCCTGACGTAATTGTGCTTCTCCCTCCCGAACAGTTTTTGCAACTACCTCTTCCACATTTCCGTTATTATTTTTGCTTTTTTTGAAAATGAAAATACAAAGCAAAATAAAATTTAAAGCCAATGCGCCTAATATTATATATTCTATCATAAATATTTGCCTCCCCAAATTCATTTGTTCATTATATTACGCTTCCCATAAAAAGTCAATCTCTTTTTTCACAGATTTATAAGAAAATATTTCCTTACATGAAAAAAAAGATTTCACACACAATAGTATTGCACTAAGGTGCGAA
>CATIYX010000180.1 GCA_949739095.1 uncultured Clostridia bacterium
AGCACAATGAATTTTTAGTTTACCGGTTTCATTTTCGGCTGTGATTCCGCTGTTTTTCAAACTGTTTACTATCTTGACTTCATCTTTATCCAAAAGCAATTTGCTGCTGTCATAGGAAATCTCAATGTCAAAGCCGCACACAGTTTCGTTTGCTGCGCCGCCTGTGAAATCTAAGGTTTGCACCATCGGCGCATTTGTCGTACCTGACATAGACTGCAGATTTAAGTCAACCGTTTTCACAACTGTTTCTGTGCTGACAGTTGAATCGGTTGTGAAGGAAACCGTATATTTTTGCTTTTGAACCGTTCCGCCTTTTGATACCGCATTTTCAACAACCACCGAGTATGCTTGATTCGCCTCAAGATTTTCAAGCAAGTTTATCACGTATTCGCCGTTTTGCTCGTCATACTCAACAATGGAAGGCACTTTTTTGTTTCTGCACACAACCTTCATTTCATTGCTTGACAGCTGTTTTTCGTCCATTTCTGTGTCAAACTTAACCGAGAACTGATTGGTCTGCCCGCTGATTACGGCATCATTTTCAAGCACATTGCCGCCAGCCTTGACAGACACTACTTCCGGCGCCTGATTTGCATAAATCGCAATTTCGTCAACCATAAAAAAGGTATTTTCAGCAAGACCTTGCAATTCGCTGACAAGCACCAATTCTTCAACATTAGAATAGTTGAAGTTGGTTTCATACGGTAAATTCGCTGACGTTGCCGTATAAACACCTTTTTGCGGTAAATCTTTCAGCGGAATCCGCACAAAATTCCAGCCTGTATTTTTCACATACCGGTCAAGTGCAACAGCTGCTTTTAATCTTACTGTTTTTCCTGCAAGACTTGAGTTATAGTTCTGAACAGCGCCCAAACTAAGTTTGCTGATATCTAACCCTTCCGGCACATACATCAAAAATCTTATTTCTGCAGCGCCGCTTTTAATCCTTGAAAAATCCAATCCACCAGTTGCCGCAAATCCTGCCGTCTGTTCAGCAAAATTCGGCGAGCTGAATCCGATGCGAATACCTCTTGCACCAATCGCGCTGTATTCTGCGCCTGATTCTATCACTGCCCCATTGGTTGTTGCAAACTTGAGTCCATCCCCCAACGTATCGCCAAATACATCACGAAATACTTCAAATTTTGAACCGTGTTTTATATATCTTACTGTTTCCGAAGCACGTGATAATTGATCTGCTTCATTCACTGCTTTCACATAAAATTCATAGAAACTATCATCTGCACAGTCTTCAAATACATAAAAACAGTCCGTTGTTTGTGCGGCACGCACGCCGTTTCTGTATACTTCGTACCCTTTTGCACCTTCAACGTCATCCCATGAAATCTTAACGTTACCGTCAGCGTCCTCCGCCTTCACATTTTCGGGTGGTGAAATGACATCTGCCACTACCGAAATCTCTGTTGTTTTATCCGATTTAGCAGAATCCACGCCTACCGCGGCAACAGAGTAACGGTATGCAGCGCCTGCCGTCAAACCGGAGCTGTCGGTATATTCATGCGCATCAGCGCCTACCGTAGTCAGTAATGCGCCGTTACGATAGATTTCATAGCCGGTCGCCGTCCCATATCTCGGTGCTTCCCATGTTAATTTAACCGCCAGTTGACCCTGAACCGGCGCAGCTGCAAAATTCTCCGGTCTGCCCACGCTGCTGATAAAGCTCTGCACCGGTGCAGAAAATACTGTCGCACTGCCATCCGCTAATATTTCACGAATCGTATATTCATATGTATGACCTAAAACTACATCTGTGTCCCTATAGCTTTGCGCGCTCCCTTCCAGCGCCGCAATTTTCTCTTCGTCTCTGAATATTTCAATTACGCGGCAATTCTCTGTTTTTCCATCCCAGCCGAGCGTAATGCTGTCTTGCGCAACATCGGAAACCCCAAGCTTTATGCTTGTTGCCTGCGGCTGCCTTATCTCATAGCAATAGGTGAAGTTCCCATCTTCCACATAAAGAATAGGGCTTACAACTCTGCCGTCGTTCAGAATTACAGAAGCCAAAGAATTTGATGAATAATTTTCCAAACTCTGCCAAGTAGCCGTACTGTCAGCTTTTTCTTTCACCAAATATGCATTTTTGCCGGAGATATACTGTTTCATATCACTCAGGCTTTGTCCATAGTTGTAGATAATTCCCATTTCATTGTTGATATATTTTTCCGGCGCATCAATATATGCTGCATCGCCAAAGGAAAAATATGGTGAAACCACCGGCTCATCCACACTATATGTTACCTTGACATCATCAACGTAAACATCAATGCTGCGCTCGTCCGCACCCGTATTCACATCTCTGACCTGGAAATTCAGCCGGCTGAGACCCGCAATAGTCAGGTTCTCATTGCTGATATCTTTTTCCTTTACAACCGGATAGCCGTTCACATAAATGGTCATTGTCTTGTCCATCTTGTCAAAAACATAATCATAGTTTGCCCACTTACCGGCATCCGTCCGCACTTCATAAAACGTCCCAAAAACGCCTTGACGCCGTCCATACCAGTGAAGCATCTCTTTCTCGCTGTTACCCCCAGCAGTCAAAAAATCAAACGACACATCCAGACCGGCACCATTCTCTCCAAGGACTGATTCCGGCGGCATAGGGTCTTGCGCAGCGCTGAAGGAAACATGCAGATACCGTTCATTGTCTTCCATTTTCTGCGAATTCGATATCATTCTGTGGCTCACTCCGTTAGTTCCTTGGTCGCCGTCCCAACCACCCATCCAAGTACCTTCTTCCGCAGAATTCGGTACATTGGTAGTTCCGTCAGCTTGCTTCCCAAACGGAAGTTTGAATGTCGCGTTGAGGTGAAGCGATTTATCGTCAGATGCTCTGCCGTTTGCTCCCGTTTTCAGTTCATAAGCCGATTCCATATTCTGACCACCATTCTCATCCAAATAGGAGAAAAATGGCTTTCTGTCAAATTGTTCTGTTGTAGGTTCTTCACCATTCCACCAATTCCGATTGTTGAAATTCTCGGCGTATATTACCCTGCTGTCTGAACTGCCAAAGCTTACAAAAACAGAAGCCTCCGGTGTTTTGCCGGATCTAATCTCTCCAAATAGCGCCGCAACGGAATAACGGTATGTAGTATCCTTCTTTATAGCGGAACTATCAGTGTATTCAAACACGTCGGCATCCACCGCAGTCAATAAAACGTCATTGCGATATATTTCATATCCTGTTGCTCCATCAATGCTTGGCGCTTCCCATGTTAATTTAACAGCCAACCGATCCGGAACTTGTGCAGCTGCAAAATTCTCCGGCTTTCCAACATTACTCAACGTATCGGTAAATGCAGATACGTTGTTGTCCGGCAGCAATTCGCGAATCATATAATCATATGCTGTATTTGCCACCACACTCGTATCCGTATAGCTCTGTGCACTTCCTTCCAGTTGTGCAATTTTTTCTCCGTCTCTGAATATTTCAATCCCCCTGCAATTTGCCGCATTACCCTCCCAAGTAAGCGTAATACTGCTTCCTGTAGCTGCAAGCGCAGGATTTATGGCTGTAGCCTGCGGCTGCCTTATCTCATAGCTGTAGAAGAAGTTTTCATCCACCACACATAGAATGGGGTTTACAACTCTTCCATCATTCAGTGTCCTGGAATCCAGCGAATCTGTCCTTTCATACACCGCCCAATCTCTGCTTTCGTAAGTCTCCACTGCCAGATACACTTCTTTATTGCCGCCGGTACCGTTGATATACTGTTTCATATCGTTCAGGCTCTGTCCATAGTTATAGATAATGCCCGTTTCTTGATTGACATACTTCTCCGGCGCGTCAATTTTTGCCGCTTCTCCAAAGGCAGAATACGTTGAAACCACAGGCGCGTTTTTCTCATATGTCACCTTGATATCGTCAAGATAAACATGAACATCGCGCGGCTCTGCGCCCGTTTTCATATCTCTGATCTGGAAATCCAGCCGGCTGAGACCTTTAATCTTTCGACCGTTGCTAAATTTTCCGCTTATATCTTTCTTTCCCGCCGGATGACCGTTCACGTAAATATCCACAGTCATATCCTCCGTGTCAAAGATATAGTCGTAGTTTATCCACTTATCAGCCACCTGCATTTTATAATGCGCATTTTCCATACAAAACAGATAGTGGTTGCCGCCATAGTAAAGCAGCCGTTCATTATTGACGTTATCCCCATCTGTCAAAAAATCAACCATCACTTCCAAGCCGGCGCCATTCGAGTCTCTCCCGTCTTCTGCACTTGCCAAAAGATTTTGCAGGGCGCTGAAAGAAACATGCAAATATCTTTCGCCGGCTCCCATTGCCGTTGAATTAGTCATCATTCTGTGGCTTACGCCGTTATTCCCTGCATTACCGGACGAGTATAGACCAACCCATACCCCGTCCCGTGTACTACCGGGCGCATTTCCTCCGCTATCGTTTTGCCCAAACGGAAGTTTGAATGTTGCGTTAAGATGTAGCGATTTATCACTCTCGCTTCTACCTCTTGCCCCATTCTCCAAGCTATGACTATACCCCATATTATCAGAATTATCCAAATAATCGTAAAATGCATTCTTTTTAAATTCATTTTCTGAAGGATTGGAATTTTCTCCCTCCCACCAATTGCGTTCGTTGAAATTCTCGTCATATATAATCTTTGTTCCGTCCGGAAGAAGCGGGTCAGTGAATACCGACACATTCTTATCCGGCAGCAATTCGCGGATGGTATACTCATAAGCCGTATTTTCCGCTACATTGGTATCCGTATAGCTCTGTGCACTTCCTTCCAGTTGTGCAATTTTTTCTCCGTCTCTGAATATTTCAATCCCTTGGCAATCACCCGATTGACCGCTCCAGCTAAGCGTTATGCTGTTTCCGGCGGCTGCAATCGTCGGCATTATGTTTGTAGCCTGCGGCTGTCTTACCTCATAGCAATAGAAGAAATTTCCATTCTCCACGCATAAAGCAGGATTGGCTATACTGCCATCGCCCGACATAACTCCGGATTCCAGAGAGGTTGACGTCGATGTAGTCCAGAAATTATCAAAATAAGCCGGATATTGAGAGGAACCCGTTTTTTTCGCTACCATATATACATTTTTATCCGGAAAATACTTCTTCATATCGTTCAGGCTCTGACCATAGTTATAGACAATGCCCGTTTCCCTATCAACATACTGTTCCGGCGCGTCAATTTTTGCCGCTTCTCCAAAGACGGAATATGTTGAAACCACCGGTGCTTGCGCGCCATATGTCACCTTGACGTCGTCAATATAAACATTAACATCTCGCGTTTCTGTGCCTGTATTCATATCCCTGACCTGGAAGTTTAAATTCTTGAGACCGGTAATCTGTGCCGGCTTGCCGCCACTATTAACCTTATTTGTTATATTCAGTCCTTTTATAACCGGATAGCCGTTCAAATAAATATCTAACGTACGTTTATTCGAGTCTGTGTAAAAGACATAGTCATATTTTATCCACTTATTGGCGCTCATAGGCGCTTGGTCAGGCACACCTACTTCATAATACGAATCAAAAACACGTTGCCGCCTGTTCTCATTAGTCCATTCAAGCAATCTTAAATTTGCCCCCTGTCCTTCGCTTCCGTCTTGCTTCTTAGTCGCGAAGTCGAGTGTCACCTCCAAACCGGCGCCCTGCCCGTCGGCTATATCCAGCTTCGGCATAGGGTCTTGCGCGGTGCTGAAGGAAATATGTACATACTTTTCGTCATCGCCCAATTGTTTTTGGTTATTGTCAGATACTATCATTCTGTGGGACATTCCGTTATTTCCCACTCCACCACCGCCTACACTCCCAGCATCGCCTGACCAGTCGTCTGCAGTTCCTCCATCAGCTTTTTTACCAAACGGAATAGTGAATTCCGCGTTGATATGAAGCGATTTGTCTGTATCGTCCGCCCCTTTGCTTTGCACATTCTCCAACGTATAAGTTATTGGCAAATTTGCATCAGTCAAATAATCAAAAAAGGGTTTTTTTACAAATTTTCCTGATGCCGCCTCCGATATTGTACCATTATTGAACCAATCACAGTTATCGAAATTCTCCTCATATATAACCCTTGTCCCATCCGCGCTCGGTTCCTCCGCCGATACCGTAAAATTGAACATGGTACCAAGCAAAGCAACCAAAAGCATAATCGAAATCAATTTACGTTTTTTCATTTTTTCTTTCCTCCTTTTACCCTTTTTAATCTTCCCGTCCGTCAAATGATTTTGGATTCTCTTTTACTAAAAAACTCATAACATTTTGCGCCTTCTCCTCCCCAAATAGTTACCAATTGCACACGTTTATTTTATAAATTTTTAGTAATAACCTCTAAAATATATTATAATAAAGGTTCGGACATAATACAATCGCACAAATCTGCTTTTTTGTAACGTATTCTGTCGGTTGCCAAATCCGGCTATATCCACTGCCGAAATTTTACGCAAATATCCTATTGAAATGCTAACTAAAACATCTATTCCTAAAACAAATTTTTCTATTGACTTTTTTACGTGAATAGCATATAATATTAGTAAGAAAATTAGAAATTCAGAAACTCACACCAAATTGCGGAGGTTGATTTTATGTTGACTGAACTGCGTACAAAGTCCCAAATAACAATACCGAAAGAAATTGTTATAAAACTCGGTTTGTCCGAAGGCGATAAGCTGGATATTTACGAAAATGACGGTATCATCTGCATTATGCCTGTCACAGTTTATCCAAAAAAATATGTTGAATCGCTTCGCAATGAGGTTGAACAAATCAAAAGCAATATGAAAGACGGCAATCAACCTACTTTTTCAAACATAGACGCACTTTTTGAAAAGCTGGAGAAAAACTGATGGCATTTCAATTTACCTTTACAAACCGCTTTGAGAAGCACTATAAAACTTTATCTGCCAATGAAAAAGGCAGCTAAAAAACAAGTTAGAACTTCTTGCAGAAAATCCAATGCATCCGTCACTCAGAACTAAGCGAATACAGGGTACATCTGATTTATTTGAATGTAGTGTCAATATGGATATCCGTATCATCTGGTTCTATGAGGGAGACACAATGATAATTCTTGTTGATGTCGGACACCACGATATATTAAAACAGTTTTAGCTTCCAGATATTGATTATATAAATGAAAAGCTCCGGCTCTTTATGAAGCCGGAGCTTTTGGATGCGGTACAAATATCCGCCGTTATTCTTTATCAAAGCCCTCTTGCCGGACTTCCTCTATGCCATGCAACTCTGTATTTTGATACGGTTCGGCTGGCAGTCTTATAATAATCTCTCCACCGCTGCCGGACAGAATCTGCAGTTCAAACTGCTCTCCGAACAAGACCTTAATGCGTCGGTTTACATTATATAAACCAATATTCCTTTTTGTAATTTGCTTTTTCCCGGACAGTATTTCATTCATTTCATGAATTTTTTCGGGCGCAAAGCCCGGCCCGTTGTCCTTGACGGAAATATAAAAAATATCTTCCTGCAAAAAGGCTTTAATCTTAATAATTCCCTTTTCCTTTATTCTATTGATTCCGTAGGCTATTGCATTTTCAAGCAAAGGCTGCAAAATTGATTTCGGCACCCTTAAATTCTCGGCTTTATCATCAATTTCCCATATCACATCAAATTTGTCCGGATACCTGATTCTCTGAATTTCAAGATATACCTCCGAAATCTCCCTTTCCTTTGAGAACGGTCTGAAAAATTCCGATACGTCTATCGCTTCGCGGAGTAATCTTGAAATCAGGGAAATGACCACCACTGCCTGCGTATCCTGCTTTGCCTCCGCTAAAATAATACCGTTCAAAAGCTGAAGCGTGTTAAACAGAAAATGCGGATTTAACTGTGCCTGCAGCGCCGAAACCTGCGTATTCTGCAAAAGCAGGGCGTTCTGTGCGAGTTTTCCTTCTATATTCTGCTTTCCCACAGTAATATCCATTACATAATCGAGAACACTGTTCACCTCGTTATTACTGTCAAAGTTCGTTTTATGAATATTTTTTTCAAATTCAATAATCTTTGCAAACGGCTTGTACACCTTCGTCACAAGGAAGGAGGACACTATCATCGAAATCATCAGGGAAACCAACAACAACAAAAGTATTTTCCATATGGTCACATCGTTTATCCACTGTCTTTGAAACACAATCATCAATCTTGTGTCGCTTTTTTTTGCGTTGACCGAAAGTATAATTTCATTTATTGTTCGATATGCGCGGACATAAGTACGCTTGCCTTCGCTCATACCGTCAAATACCGCGGTATAGCTTCCTATCTTTTCTTTGTCAATCGGCTCATGATCCGTGGTGTAAATGACGCTATCCAACGAAGAAATCATATAAAATCTGTTGTTTTCATAACCGTTGCCATCAAGATTCATGTTCGAGTAATCAACATTATATATAATAATATACTTTTTGTCCGTCTCTATAGACTTCACGTAGGAAAAACATTTTGCAATTATTCCGATATCAGGAAATTCACGATAAAAGAATTCCTCTCCTTTTTTACATGGTTGAAGCCACGATTTATCAAGGAAATTTTCTCCATCTCCACTCTTATATATATTTGAGGTGGAGATGACATAATTTTCATCGGGTATATAAAAATAAACGGAGTGCAGAAAATTCAGGTTTTGCTTTTCGGATTTCAGAAGTTCCAATAATTTCTCCTTGTCGTTTGCCGCAAGGTATGGTAAATGATTATTCGCTTGCAAATCTGCATGAAAAGAATCAATTACCCCTGTAATACTGTCAAAGCGATTTCTGGTAGAATACAATTCTGTTGATAGACTTTCCATGGTTTTCTCATCATATACCTCCGAAGAAAACCAGAAAAACAACGTAATACCGCCGATAACCAAGATAAAAACAAAAAGACTCAGTATAAAGAAACCTTTTACAAATACGCTTTTCGTGCCATATTTTTTGATAGCATTATATACGATGCTGATATTCCTAAAAACCATTTTTCTTCTCCCGATAAATCTTAGTGTTCTATCAGATTTTTCCTGTATTCCTGCGGCGAGCACTCCATATATTTTTTAAACTGCACATAAAAATGATTTCTGCTTTTGTAACCAACCGCTTCATAGATATCATTTACCGAACGGTTTGTGCATTTCAGCAGCATTGCCGCTTTGGCAATTCTGACCTCATTGAGATAATCCACAAAATTTTTACCGGTTCTCTTTTTAAACTGCCGACTGAACCAACTCTCTGAAAGCATTACTCTGTCCGCAACATCTGAAACGGTAATATTTTTTGCATAATTCTCATCAATAAATTTCTGGGCTATGCTTATTAAATCATAAACATTCAGCCTTTGATTTTCTTCCGAAACAATTCTTATTATGTCACAGATATCAAGCTTGTTGCTTTTTATTTGCTCCATATCCGCAGTAATATATTTTGTCGTCTCCTTGTCATACAAAAGATAATTGCTGCATACTTTAATTCTTGACGCCAGCGCTGCATAAAATTTAGTAATATCATCTTCGTTGCAGTTAATTTTTTTCTCAAATGTTTTATAGGCTTCTATCGCTTTTTCTGTCTCGCCGCTGCTCATTTGCTCGTATACCATGTTTACATTAATAGATATAAACTCGCGCCGTGCATCGTCAAAAATACTATAGATATTGTCTGAAATTTTTTTCCTGACAAGGTCAATCTTCAAATTTAACATTTCTGCCGCATTTTTTCGGATACTTCTCCGCAGGGACTCTATTTTTTCTATGCACTCTGCATGGCTGGTGCAATCACAGAAAATGATATATTCTATAGAATCAAAAGAATAATCTGTAGGAATTGAAATAATTCCGTTTTCTCCCATAAAAAGATTGTTTATCAAGTTATTAAAACTATCCCTTCCAAAGTGGCAATGCTTTCTGATATACTGCTTGATGTCCTCTTCAAAGACAATTTCAGCAGAAACAACAGGCGTTTTATCTATATTGTTCTGAAACCCCTGCTTATGAAACGTTTTTCTCAAAATGGATATATCATCCGTTTTTTGCTTTATATATTTCGCAATAAACTCCTGCAACTCAATATTTTCATCCGAGATGCTGCTGCGGCTTCTATCATCCAGAAATTCCTTGCATTCTGCTAAGACCCGTTCAATATCCTTCAGCATAACAGGCTTTAAAATATAGTCGATAACCTTGCTCCGCAACGCCGTCCTAGCATATTCAAAGCTGTCATAACCGCTCAAAATGACAAAAGCCATATCGGGATACTTTTTTTGAATATATTCGGCAAATTCAAGCCCGCTCATCCAGCGCATTTTGATATCCGAAATGATTGCATCAACCGCATTTTCTTTCATATATTCAATAGCGCTCTCTGCAGCTTCAAACTTTCCGACCAGTTCAAATCCGTTCTTTTCCCAGTCCACTGCTTTTGAAATGTTATTCAGTGTAAACTCATCATCATCTACTAAAATCAATTTATACATCAGGGCATCAACTTCCTCTTGTCAAATAAAACAATATATGGCATATAGATTCAGTTCCCATCAACCCAATTATATCATAATTGCGAAGCAATTTGATATAATACTGCGCATCGCCGGTTTCGAGCAAAGCGATGAAACAATTCGGCGGCGCTTTCAATATATAGTATATGCTTTGCATATATTATACAATATCTTTTGCAATCTTTCAATAATTAAGTTCTGGAATGTCTGTCATAAATATTTTATCCCTTTACCGAGCCTACCATAACGCCCTGAACAAAGTATTTCTGCATGAACGGGCAGCAGACCCACACAGGCAAACAAGTCACAATAATAAGCGCATACTGTACAATATCCTTATACAACTCCTGCTGCGCAGCAGCCTCGTAGTTTTTAACAGTTTCTCCTTTTGTTACAAGACCGCCGAGAATTGTCTGAATAAATATTGATAACGGATATTTGCTCTCGCTCGAAAGATAGACATACGCGTCAAAGTAAGAATTCCAGTGACCGATTGCATAAAACATAACAATAACCGCGATGATTGGTTTTGAAAGCGGCACAACAAACTGGCTCAAAAATCTGAAATCATTGCATCCGTCAATCTTTGCTGCTTCCAGAATCTCATTCGGGAGATTTGTCTGCAAAAAAGTCCGCATGACTATCATATTATATACTGAAAGCGCACCCGGGATAATCATAACAAGCCGCGAATCCACAAGCCCTATGCTCTTATACAAAAGATACGTTGGTATAATACCGCCGCTGAAATACATTGTAAATGTAAAAAATTTCATAATAATATTCTTTGCTGCAAAATCCTCTCTTGACATAGGATATGCCGCAAGGACGGTAATAAAGATATTCAGCAGCGTACCGAAAAAAGTATATATTATCGTGTTGGTAAAGCCGAGCACAAGCTTTCTGTTTGCAAAAACCATTTTATATGCTTCAATGTTAAAACCAATCGGAAAAATTGTCACCTTGCCCGCACCCACTGCCTTGGGCGATGAAAAGGAAGATACGATAACATTAAGCATGGGAATCAGAAGTACCAGACCCACGATAACAAGCATAAAATATATCGAACCGACAAACAGCTTGTCGCCCCTTGTAAGTCTGAATGCATTGTTCTTGCTCCTGTTTTTTATTGTCATGTTGTATTCCTCCCATTACCACAAGCTTGTCTCAAAGACTTTTTTCGATACCTTGTTGACAGTCAACAGAACAATTAGGTTTATAAACGAGTTAAAAAATCCGATTGCTGCGCCGAAAGAATAGTTTCCGCTTCCAATGAGCAGACCTGTCTTAAACGAATAGGTGGAGATAACCTCGCTCGCCGCAAGGTTAAGGTCATTCTGCATCAGTAATACCTTTTCTTCCCCGACATTCAGCACCGAACCGACAAGCAGCAGAAGCTGTATCACCATTGTCGGCATAATTGCAGGTATATCGACATGGATAACGCGTTGAAACCTCGAAGCACCGTCAATTAACGCCGCCTCTGTCTGGTCTTTGCTTACTGAGGTAAGCGCCGCCATATAGATAATTGTAGACCAGCCCACGTTCTGCCATATTCCCGACCACACATAAAGGTGCCGGAAAGCACTTGCACTTGACAGAACATTTGTTATCTGACCCTGCGATATGTACTCAAGCGTTCTGCCAAGAAGTCCCGTTCTGGAACCGAACAGCACATTTATCATCCCCACAAGAACAACTGTGGAAATAAAATGCGGCAAATAAGAGATAAACTGTACGGAATTTTTAAATATCTTATTTGTCACTACATGAAAACAAAGCGCAAGAAAAATCGGCAGGGGCCAGCTTAAAGCAATATTGTAAACCGATATTGCCAGCGTATTTCCTATATATCTCCAGAACCACGGAGAGTTGAAAAATCTTTTGAACCACATAAGCCCGACAAATTTACTTCCCATGATTCCGTCAAGGGCATTATAATTCCTAAAGGCAATCTGCAATCCATACATCGGCATATATGCGAAAATCAGTATATATACAATCGGCAGCAGTATCATAACATAAAGCTGCCAGTTTTTGTGAAAATCCTTAGCATATTTACTTCTTAGCGATAGCGTTTGGTATTCCATTTTCTTGCTGGACAACTGCATTTTTCAATATCCCACCTTTCAAATTTTCCGCCGCGCTCATTTCACTGACACGCGGCGGAAATTTTACAGAATCCTTCCCTGCAACTCACAGAGCCGATTCCCATTTGATAAAAGGGCGGGAATATAAATTATCCGGCTGTTCTTCTTGTTACAAGGTTCATCTCCATCAAAGTTTTTTGCTGCAAAGCAGCCCATTTTTATATATACTTTTTTTCCATTTCACCGCAAACTGCAAGGCGCCATATAAACCCACCTGTTACTTACTTGCTCTGTCGACCCCCGACTGAACAATTTTAAGGTATCCCGCAAAGTCAAGCGAATCAAGTTCCTGCAAGAACGTATCGTATTCATTAAGGCTTCTTCTGCCCAAAATGAATTTAGCCATTTCCTGGTCAATATGCTGTTGTAAATCTGCGAGAATAAATGCCTTTTCTTCCTGTTCTTCCTGCGTGTATCTTGTTGCAGGCAAACGGTATTCAAATTCCTTGCCATAGTATGCCGCAAGCGCATCGCCTTTGAATTTTTCTCCGTCATACGGCAAACCGTTCCATGCCATACCATCGGATATGCTGAGGTTTCTGAAGTATGGATTTCTCTCTTCCCAGTTTGAGTTTTGAACTGATCCATAGGTGAGCATGGACACTATCCGCGGCTTTGCTCCGATGCTTTCAAACACACTGACATCATTTTCGGTCGCAGGTCTCCAGTCTTTTCCCTCAACACCGAATCTCGAGAAGATTGTGGCTTCTTCAGAGAGCATATAGTCCATTAGTCTGAACGCTGCAAGTCTATTTTTACAGTATTTTGTCATAACGCCGTTGGTGACTACATCCACATCTGTCTTTACTGCGTAAGCAACACCTTCAGGTCCCTCAAGCGGTGGAAGCGCAACATAGTCAAGGATTCTCTCAGGTACGCTTGCAAAATAGGAATCTATATCAGCCGCCACAATACATCCGAGTATTTCATCATCGTTCTGACACTGCATTCTCAGTGCGGCAGAATCCTGCGTAAAAGCGTTCTCATCATACAAACCGTCCGTATACAAGCTGTTTACGTATTCCAGTCCTTTTTTAAATTCCGGTGCATATAATACGCTGGAAACCTTGTTGTCCTTATCGACAACCAACTGCGTCCAAATATCGTCATATGTGAACGAGTTCATAAAGAAATGCCACGGAATCGCATTCCAGCCATTCGTACAGCCTGTTATACCGATTTCGTCCTTTTTCCCATTCCCATTTGGATCCTCGTTTACAAATCTGTGCATTACATTTTTAAATTCTTCGGTTGTTTTGGGAACCTCAAGCCCGAGTTTATCAAGCCATTTCTTGTTGATAAATGCCTTACAAGTATACATGTTGCCGGTCTGTTCTGCGATTGCCGGCATAAAGTATCTGCCGCCGTCATCTGTCGTAAGTCTTTTTTCAAGATTTTCAACAATCGTGTTTGACAGGCATTCGTTTAAGTAATAGCCGTAATTGTCCATATATTCGCCCAAATCAACGAGAGCGCCTGTACCATTCTTTCCGTATTTGATAAGCATATCCTGACCAAATCTGATACCGAAAAGCAAATCTGGCAATTCATCATTGGCAGCAAGCAAAATCTTAATCTTCTGCTCCGGATTTACCATTACATCAAATTCAAAATCAATTCCCGTCTTTTCTTCAAGGAATTTTGTGTATTCATTTGTATTGTAATCAATAATATTGTTACTCGAATATGTGCCGAGTTTTAAGGTGATTTTATCTTTTACAATAGGCAATTCTCCCGGCGCAGTAACATTCGAATCCTCAATAACAGCCTCCGATTCATTCTTGCCGTCCTTTCCTGTGCATCCGCTAAACACAAGCACCAAGGATAATGCAATGAGGGCTGCACGTTTCCATTTACTGTTCATCATTTTCTCCACTCCTCGTATGATATTATGTAGTAGTTTTTCAAGTTCCTCTCCAAGAACTATGCTTACCTCGCCTACTGTCGAGGCATTTGCCAAAACTTAAAGCAATGCTTTCCGATTTTGGAGTTGGTGACGCCGCTCTATCATAGACCGTGTGCCCACTGATTAAACTCCTGATTATCTTCTCCGTTTCAGCATATCTGTATACTGCCATGTCAAAAGCTGCTTCTGAATCATGATGTGTTTTGAAATGCGGCAACTGTAATTGATACCAACTTTTTCAATGTAATCTCACTTCCTTTGTTTTGACTGTGCCATAAAAGATCCAAAGTCATTCCACTCAACCACCGCTCTCACTGTGAACCAAATAAAAGAGTGCCACTAATACCAGTATCCACAAAATATGCAGTCATCTCAAAGCACATATACCTTTTCTATAAGTATTATTATAAAGAATATCCGGTCATAATACAATCGCACAAATCTGCTTTTTTGTAACGTATTCTGTCGGCTTTACGAAAGCCGGTTTGGTCTTTATCACAAAAGTAGCAATCAGAGAATACAAAATGTTATGAAATATTCTTACCAAAAACGCTTCAGCAAGATTTTGTGTTTCGATTATAAAATTCCCCATAAAATAAAAATAACATCACATTTGCAGTGTTCAGGCTCTTCTCGTATGGAAACATCTTAATTTAGCTATATCTCAAATCCATCCGTAATCCCGCTCAGTCTTGCGGTGTCTTTCTTTACATAATACATCTCAGTTATCTGCGAGGTGCTGTGTCCCAGCAAGTCCGCCACTTGCTTCGGGCTTAATGCCCGTATCGTTCCGTCAGGCTGTTTCACTCCATTGATTAAGTTAGTCGCAAACGTGTGGCGAAGCGAATGCAGACCTTTGGTCTCTATTCTGGCTCCGTTTAAAATCCGGTAGTATCTCTTGCGAAAATTTACAGGGTTTGTATAGTTACCCCTTTCGTCACATATCAGCGGCGCATCTTCTCCAAAGTAGCATTCCTTTCTCAAATCCTTAATTGCCTCAAGCGCGGTACTGTGCAGCGGAATTGTCCTTTTGCTTGTCAACGTTTTTGTTTTTCCAACCTTCGTTGTTCTACCGCCGACTGCTTTGGTCCCCTCCCGTTTATATATTTCCTTGACCGTCTTTTGTATCTGTAACTGCCGTCTTTCCAAATCTATATCGCAGTTTCGTAACGCAAGTGTTTCGCCGGCTCTCATTCCTGTGTTCAGCATCAGTATATATGCGGCGGCTTGTTGGTGTTTTCTCTTTCCATTTTCGTATGTGGCAAACGCTTCCGCCTTAAACTTTTTAATCTCATCTTCATCGAGTACCGTCACCGTTTCACATTCCGGCAAATCTTCTTTGCCTTGCGCCGACAGGAAGTTTGACTTTTTTATCATCTCTACATTACCCATAGGATTTTTGTTTATCATTTCTTCAAGATACAAGGTTCTGAAATATTCATTCAGCAGTACATAAGATTTTTTGACCGTTGAGTAGGCTAAGCCTTCATTCATCCAGTGGTTCATCAGATTTTTAACATCCGCCGCTGTAATATCACCAACCACCTTATCTCCAAGTATCGGATACACCTGATTTTTAGCAGTGCATTCGGCTCTGTCATATGTTGTTTGTTCCACCGATGGGAATTTGAAAACTTCAAGCCAACTTTGCATACTGTCACGGAGCAGTTTCCTGCTTTCATCCGTGCCTGTAATTTGATTTTCGAATTCCTCTATATATGCGGTAATCTTTTTGTTCGCCTCCTGCTTGGTCGTTCCTGAAAAGGATTTTCGTTTTCTGCTTCCCTGTTCGTCCATATACCAAACTACCCCACACCAGCGGCCATCTGTTCTTTTAAACACATTTCCGTTTGTCAATAATTTTCTTTGCATTCCATCACTTCCCTGCTGTTTATATTTCCCTTTCGGGCAACACAAACAATACTCTAAAGCCCGTTACAAGTCAAGTGATTTTTTAACAATACTCTTCCCCAAAATCTCCTCTGCACCGTCAAATACACCACCCATTCCTTTATTTCATCGGCATTACACGGCTCGCAGCACCAAAACAGCACCAACTCCCCTCTTACAGCACCATCCCGAACGGCCCTGCCGGTCGGCGTTTGAGGCAACTGTGGCGGCTTGCCGACACCGTTGCTTTATCCTGCTTAGAAATATTCCGCTGTATTCTCACTCAAAACCGCTCTGTTTTCTCCATCTTCCAATCTGCAAATTTATGAGGGCTGCAATGTTTTTCCTTGTTCTCATTTTCTCAAAATCGGGGCATTTTTCGCCGTATCCAGTGTCAACGTGTACTTTCTCCACCAGAGCTTTGTTCGTTGAAATTTTCGCCTGTTTTTTGTGAAACACCCCTCGCCAATTCTCTATCCGTATACTTTAACGTGCATCTTCGTTTTCGGAACGCATATATTTTTCAATTTCAGCCTTTCGATGTTCCAATTCTTTTTTCTCATACAGTTTTTCCAATTCATAGTCTATCGCCTCTTGTATCGGGCGAATCGTGTACATTAAATTGCCGTTTAACTTCTTTCCATCTCTATTTCAGTGTGCATATTATCTATTTCAAAAAATTTTTGGAGGACATTATGTTTGCATTCAAAGCGTATTTTTGGCACAGTAATGTGTATATAAACGAGAAATATAAATATGCTGCCGGAGAAATCCTGACTGCATATTTGAACACAAAATATTATAAATTGGGATTTGACAAGGGAATTACGAAGGTTGCGAGTCAAATTATTTCTTGATGATAATATGGACTATGAACTTCATTCGGAATACAATTCCAATGTATATAAAGCAATCTCAATCTTTGAGAATATTCATGATAAACTGAAAAAACTTCCACCGGATAATAAAATTATTAAACCGAATTATATGAAGTTGGATGACTTGCTGAATGAATATGACATATTTTTTAAAGATGGTCTGGACGATTCTGATGAAGACATTACATGGGAAACCTCAACCAAATATGGTACCGGTGAAATAAATGATAACGAGCATAGCGTGCTGCGTCTGCATACTTTTTGCCCTGACGACTTAGAACATATTAAAAATTACAATACGAAGATGTCTGATGTGTTGCATGACTTCCATAAGGCTTTAAATGACTTCTTTAATCAGTACATTTTGTTGCTTGAATCATATAAAACTATTTTCGAGGTGTTCAAAACCTTCATAGATAATTTTCTGCATCGAAAAGAAACTTTTCTCACCGATGGAGAATTAGCAAATTCTTTTGATAAATTTAACAACATACACGGAATGAATTTTGAAAGTATTCAATGCCGTATGAATTCACTCCGCTATAAATCTTTGAAAGATGCATCGGGCAAATCTATTCTGTGTGAGGAAATTCATTTTGATGATTTACAATCATTTCTGTATTTCGATTTCTTTAACGGAATCAGGCATAATTATATCCCTAACAAATGCAAACATTGCGGAAAGTATTTTTTAATTCAAGGTGGAAAATATTTCAGCTATTGCAACAGACCGTTAGAAGATGACCCGCGCAAAACCTGCCGAGACGTAGGCTCCAGACGCAGATACGGCGACAAATGCAAAAATGACCCAATCTGGCAAACCTATAACCGTGCATACAAAGCTCATTACGCAAGGTATATGAAAAAGAAAATAACTGTCGCCGAGTTTGAAGAGTGGTCACGCTTTGCCTCCGAAATTCGTGACAAAACAATCGCCGGATAGATTCCATTTGACGAGTGCTACACCGAAATCCGCCGCTAACTCTTTTCTTTGTTTACTGCGGCTCATTTTTTGATATAGGGTTAACTCTGCTTTTTCTTAAAACAATTGAATGTGTATAAGAACTATGTTATAATGAGTGTGTAATTCGCAGAAAGGAAATATGTGAAATATGTTAATGAATGATAATCAATATTTATCTATTATCGAAAATATAAAAGCGGAGATTGGGAACGCTCAATTTAAGGCAGCGATTTCAGTAAACCGTGAACTTGTCATGCTTTATTACAATATAGGCTTAATCATAAATGAACATAAAACTTGGGGAAATAAATTTATAGAAAATCTTGCAAGAGACATTAAACTTGCATTTCCTAATTCTATCGGATATTCAGTAAGAAATCTTAAATATATGGCAAAATTTGCAGCAGAATATCCGGATAGAGAATTTGTGCAGACAGCGTCTGCACAAATTCCATGGTCGCATAACTGTGCTATTATGGATAAGATTAAAGATATTGATGTAAGAACTTAGTATATTGATAAAACTATTGAAAACAGCTGGTCCCACAGCGTACTAATACACCAAATTGAAAGCGGTCTTTACGAACGGCAGGCTATTGCCGAAAAAATTTCAAATTTTGAAAACAGACTTCCTGCTTCGCAAAGTGAGCTTGCTATGCAGACTATGAAAGATCCATACATTTTTGATTTTATTCCATTCAAATTACAGCGTTTTCTAAACGATATGTTATTCGCACAGACCGATTTTTGATCTATTCCGCTTATACTATATGTGCAAATAACCTGAAAAGAATTTTTTCCTTTCTTTGTTTATAACGGTTCAAAATTTGAACCGCTTCAGAATAATTCTCAGGCAATGCTTGCTAAACCCGTAAAAAATATTTAAAACAATAACAATCTCTATAGACTTTTGTATGCCATCACTTGTTGTTTCCTCCGCAACCGCCCGATACGCTTTTTCAATCAGTTCGATATGAAAACTTGCCGCCTCCGCAAGCGGAATCGGTAAAACCGTGTGATATCCGCGAATGACGTCACGACCAAAATCAACGATATTTCTGTCAATGATTCCTCCACTGCGATTCTTTGCCATTCGTTTAATAAGGACACATCTATTCTCTTTGCTCTTTATTTCCCGCCGTTGCAATATCCACAAGTATAACAGAACCAACTTATCCTTTTTGGATTTCCTCCTGAATCTGCTTTGCATCCTCTAACTGTATTTGATATAATTGCCTGATTTTCTCCTCTAAAGACATGCTGCTGATTTCCTCAATCATTTTTGCTTGACTTTATAATTATGACCTTCCTTTCCGCTGTGCTACAAGGCACAAAAGGTAATGAAATCCAAAGCTGTAGAGCAGCATCTTGGCTGCACAAAGCATTTATTGCAATAGTAAATTAGGCGCTTCAGTAATACATGCAATTCCAGACGTCGGAACAGAAAGTTCAATCATCAAACTGTCTTTCGGCAAACAAAGCTTTTGGACAACATTGCCCATACAGTCAAAAATAACACACTCTTTGCCTCCCCAACGCTTTGCGTCTTTCAAAATGATTCCGCTTTTTCCCAACCCGTTAACTAAAATCAACTTTTCTGCGCTTTCCTTTATCTCAACCACTTGATTCTCATACGCCGTAACAATCATTGTTCCATCCTTTTCAGTACAAACAGCCGAATAATTCGCCCACGGCGCGACCGCTTTGAAATGTTCACTGAGTAAAACGTCTCGATACTCACACCAGAACTTAAGGTAAAACGCAAGCATTTTTTTATGTTCCTCATTTATTTTTTCCAGCCGCACCGAAATCTGCGGTACCGTATATAAAATACTAATCATCTGCTGTGCGGCATTTTCCGGCGTATCCTCATAATTCCATTCGAGCATATCCGAATGCACTGCTGTGTTTCCCGAAAGCATACGCAAATCCACCATGCCGATACGATTTTTCAGACCATCTGCCGGACAATCGGATACTCTCAGCATGTTCCCGTATGTCTGCATCAAAGGTCCCATATATTTCTGCCTGAATTCAATTAAAATATCCGGATTTATTTCCCGCAATTTAGTCATTGCATCATGCAGCAACGCTTCTATACCGTCTTCCAGGGAATCAAAATCTCTCCCGTTCCCGCTTTTGTGCAAAGAATACTCTGTCAGATTAAATCTATCAATAAAATCAAGCTTAAATCCATCTAACTTCCATTCCGACGCGGCTCTTGTGTATAAGCCAATCAGATATTCTCTGACGTGCGGAAATCTCGGGTCAAGACAACACCACTCTTTCTCTTCCGGATTATCAAGAAAACAATTTTCAAACTGTTTCCACGCCTCGGAGTTTCTGCCCACAAACGGTACAGAATACCACAGAATGACTTTCATATCCAGGTCGTGTATCCTTTTAATTAACTGCTTCATATCCCCGACTTTCTTTTTTGATATCTGCCAATCACCGCAGTATGAATATACACAGGAACAATCATCTGTCTGCCAGCCGTCGTCTATAAGAACTGCACGGCAGCCGAATGTTTTCGCGATTCTACATTGTTCCACAATCTCGTCCGCATTCAAATCCTGATGAAAACTATACCATGTAGAATACATAGGATATTTTGCAACATCGGGAACATAGGCGCTTGCATATCCGTATTCGCTCCACCATTCTCTCACTTCGGCAATCGCTTGGTAGTATGGAATATCCCTCAAATCAATCCGAAGGTCTGCATCGTACGAACGCAGTTTCCCAACCGGAAGTGTAAATATATCAATAGAACAAGTGATAATCACATCCGATTCGTTGACGCCCATACGAAACTGCACAGGAGTTTTGGGATCCGACAGTGCTACCGTCATTCTATTTTTCCCTGTTCGGCTAATCGCCGTTTGAACAGGAGCGCCCTCCCCTGCTCTGGAGTCCGCTTTATTTCCTTTCCAAACAGGCATAATATTACGCTCGTCAACGTGAAGTGGACTCCATACCGAAAAAATATCTATGCAAGGCACTTTAAAGTTTAACGATACCATTTCAGGGTGGACGCTGCCTTCATATGTGAATTTCAAGCGAAATACCGCAACGCCGTTTTCACGGTATGTATTTATAATTTCCATGTTTTGGACATTGCCTTTTTCCTTTACAGTCAGTTCTATTTTATTGATATCAGTTATCATCCTGTTTTCTCCTCTTTGTCTAATTATTTTCTAAGCACTACTTCAAAATCATCACCAAAACAGCATATCAAACCCTTTCAGCTTATAAATTGCCTCCGTGAAGAAATAATCACCGTAAATAATCGGAATATGCTTGCTGCTGTCCGGAGAATGATACGCCTCTGTTCCCTTTTGCAAAATGGAATCCTCTTTGTCGCTCCAATCACAGAAATCTTTTTCCAAAGCCTTTAAGATACGCAAGGCCGCTTTCATGTATAAGGGCTGTTCATGCTCCGGCACATTTTTGGCAATTTCTATCAAACCGCAAGCAGCGCAGGCGCCTGCCGTAGTATCATAAATGACAGGCTCTTTCGGCGCACGGAAGTCGCACAGCGGCACGGCATATTCGGCGATGTTGGCAATAAAGTAGTGCGCTACACGCTTTGCCGCATCCAAATATACTTGTTTTTGAGTATGTATGTAGCTGAGAACATATCCGTACAGCGCCCAACTCTGTCCGCGCGACCAGGACGACCCCAATTCATACCCCTGTCCGCCAAACGCTTCCACAGGTTCACCTGTCACAATATCAAGGTCTACCATATGATGGACAGAACCGTCTGCGCGCAGATGCGTTTTCATAGTAGTATCCGCATGACTCATCGCAACATATTGATAGCGCGGATCTCCTGTTTCGTCAGAAGCCCAATAGAGCAACGGAATATTCATCATACAATCGATAATGACCCGACCAATCATATTTCCGTTCCAAGCACGGATAAATTTTCCGCCGGAATTAAATCTTGCAGCAAGAATATCTGCCGCATGCAATGCACGTACCTTAGATTTATGTCCGCCAAACAAACGGTAGTTGACCCCCGCCGAGATATGCCACATAAAACCAACGTCATGATTCAGGTGGTCGTAATCTTCAAAGGCTTCATCCAGGAGTTCTTCCGCGTGTTCTGCTGTTTTGCGATATTGCTCATCTTTCGTGCCGACATACATCAGCCACATCAACCCCGGCCAAAAACCGTTTGTCCACCAGCACACACCATCGCCGCTGTTTTTTTCTACATGCTTTCCGTTTTCCGTCGTATAAGGCAGCTTATCAAAAGATGCTTGACTGACCGGCTTTAATTTTTTATCGATTTTCTCCCATATTTCATCTATCCATGTTTTATTCTCATTCATTATATTTTGCACAATTCATTTTGTATTGATATATTGAAGGTTATATATATCAATACTCTCCTTTCTTTTTTACCTTTATGATACGCACAGCGCTTTTGAAGTATTTCATGCGGTTGGAAAATTTCAAGTATTTCATTATTTCATTATTTCATTTTAACTTTAGCCCTCATCCCTGGCAGCTAACTCACGGTATTGTCCGGGCGTAATTCCCTCATACCGCTTAAACGCCCGCAGAAAAACAGTTGCACTGGAAAACCCTGTATCCTCCGCAATCTGCTTAATGGTTTTCTTTGGATTTCTCAACTGCTCCTTCGCCTTTTTCAACCGAAATTTAACAATGTAATCCGCCATACCGCCGCCAACCTGTTCTTTAAAATATTTTGAAATCCAACCTGTTGTGATTCCGAAAATATCTGCCATTTTATTCACATTCAAATCCGGATCCGCATAGTTTTCTTGAATATAATCTAAAATCTGGGTGCAGCGAGCATCTCCGACTGTATGAGCGTAATCGGCGCTTAAATCACAAAGCAAATTAATATACTTCAAAATTTCGTTCTTTGCCTGGTCAACTTGCTTGATGGTATAGATCTGTGTGGCGAAAAGATACAGTTCTTTAAAATCAATGTTTTCATTGCCGTCAATTTGTGCTGCAACTTTCAGCAGACTGCTGATAATTTCCGATGTGAGTACGCGCAGCATTTTCAAATTAATCCGTTTTACAGTCACATTATATGAAAAAATTTCCTCAATCACCTGCATGGCATTCTCCCGCTCACCCAATGTAAGAAAATTCATCAGTTTATGTTCCATTTCATCGCTGTATGCATAGTGGTCAGAAACTTCGTTAGCATCATCGTAAATGAAGATAGCGTCTTTTTGCCCAAGGAATCTTGAGTTCATGGCTTCTATTGCTTCATCAAACGCCTTGGGCAATTCTTCAATCCCGATTGCCTTGCCGCTGACCGCGCAAATGAAATCCAGCCCAAGGTCTTCACGCAGCCTGCTGCGCAAACGCGCCAATACGCCGCAAACCGTCATCAACATTGATGTATCCTTTTGTAAATTAAAAACAACAACCGCCATGTTTTGCGCCATGCAGAAATAGGTACAAATCTCCTTTTTCAGCATCGGTGGCAAATACACTGTCAGATACCGCTGAATTTTGTTAAGCGCTTCCGTGTTATCCTCTTCATCAGTATCCTCCGGCAGGATAGCGTCAATCACAGAAACAACAAAATACTTGTCCGTCATTTGCAGATTGTATCCTGCCAGAAAATCCGTATCCACACGCTGCACATCCATCTTCCGTTCCAGTATCCGGCGCAGAATCTCCTCACGCATATATAGCTTTTGTTCTGCCAATTTTTCTTCCATACGCCTTCTGTTGCGTTCATTTATCCTTGAAAACAGCCATACCAACGCCCCACCAAGGACGATACAAAGCAAATAACATAATACGAATGCAACGCGCACCGAACGAATGTTTTTCAGATAGATACTGTTTGGCAGCATCCGCACATATTGTAATTCCCCAAGGTCGGACCGGGTAACGCTT
This sequence comes from uncultured Clostridia bacterium, assembly GCA_949739095.1. Taxonomy (GTDB): domain Bacteria; phylum Bacillota; class Clostridia; order RUG12999; family RUG12999; genus JAAWTG01. Next base: position 24,164 of record CATIYX010000180.1, read on the forward strand.
ACTACCTGTTTTTGCCCAAATACGTTTTTTACACAAGTCCCCTCCTTATTACAAATCTCCAAAGGCCATTGTTCCACTTTTTGGCTTGCAAATAACATTCCCTCTGTATTTGAGACAATATACAGTTCTTCCCTATCCGCCGATTTCAGCGCCACCAACAGCTCGTTCACGCATATATCATCAATCTCCACCATGATACCGATGGTTGCTTTTTTGTATATGGAAAAATTTGGATTCACATAACGTCGACACAAAAATACCCGTCGATTCCCCTTTTTATCTGTTAAAATTTTCAGACCGCTTATCGGCATATCAAATAAATCGTTCATCCACGCTTCCTGCGTTGCATAACACTCTGAAAATGACATTTGAAATGCCGTTTTCAGCGAAACAATACCATTTGTATCAATACAAATGTCCTGTTCTTGCAATATAATATAAGCATTTTTAAAAATTCGGCTGTTCGTATCACTGTTTCTGATATCCCGAACGATATTACCGGCATACTCCGAACGTCTACGCGGCACGATATTAGCATGACTGAGCATTGTGACATTATTGGACTGAATAAGATTATACGAAATATTATCCAGTTCCTGTAAATAATTATCAAAAATATTTTTTGTATGTTCAATAGCGGAGGCATTGGTTTTTACCAGTTCTTGTTCAATCACGCCAATCGCATTGGTATAACCTGCCAGATTAATTACAATCGACAGTAGAATAATGACAGAATAACTGCCAATCCACCATGCATATTTCGTGAATCTTTCATCTTTCCGCAGTTTTTTTATCGTCTCACCGATGAACCGCTTCATTTCCCTTTGTTTCCTCCTTCACAAAGAAGCCGACGCTCAACTGATGAACGCCGGCTCCGGCTGCTGTTAACCTATCTTACCATATATCTGCCTTCCGGACAAGAACCAATCTATTCCATCAGCGGGCAAGGTAACGGTCATAGGCAATTTGCTGTAATTCCAAATAACGGTCCAGATTAAGCCTCTTTAACCCGTCAACAAATGCATCGTAATTGGAAAGCGGTTCTGCGCCCTGCACGAATTTTAAAATCATTTCCTCCACATAGGTGCTAATTTCCGCACTGAGTGTAGCCATCTCTTCCGACTCCTCCAACAATGGTGTTATCTTTGGAAGCTTGGTTTTACTGCCGCTTTCCACATTTTTTGCCCAGAGTTGGAACGCTTCCACCTGCTGCGGATATTGATAATACTGTGTCAGATAGTCTTCATCCTGCTTGAGTCCTGTGGTTGGGTAAGATGCTTGGAAATTGCGGCACATTGCCTCGTTGATACTATACCCCTCCGGACTGTGCAGAATTTTATCCGTATAAACCGGTTTCCCATCCACCATATTGTAGGTATCTCCCTCAATGCCGAAGTTCACCAACATGCGCCCTTCTTCAGAATAGAAATAATCCACCCATTTCACCGCTGTTTTTACATCGGCGCACGCCGTGGTGATTGCCAAAAACGGCGACTGAACGTCATCTTCTGCCAGCATAAAACGCGGCGCTTTTCCTTTCTCGACAGACGGATAAGGCGCTGCCACCAATTCATAATTCGGATCTTTTTCTTCCATCAGCTTCATATATCTG